>WHSM01000271.1 GCA_009380105.1 Micromonosporaceae bacterium | reverse complement strand
GCGGCGGTCGCGAGGATCCGTCTCTTCACTTGGTAGCCCCACCTCTCTGCGTCTCCCGAGGCTTGACGAACTGGTGTGCGAAAACTGCGCGACCCACGCTCGCGGGTGCGCGGAGGGTGCGCACATTTGCTCGTAGCTGCTTGTTTCTACGCCGATCTGAGCACTCACGTCAAGCTTCGGTAAGCGTGGACTCTCGATTGCCGCCAAAAGGTTGCGTCATGCTGGAACAGACTCGGCGGTTCCACGCCGAGATGAAAAGAAGCTACAACCTACGGGTTGGGTTGAAAAGAAACTAAGGAGAACGCCGTGGTGTTCACCCGCCGTCACAAGCTCAGCCTGCCGACGCCTGAGCAGGCGCTGCCCGGCCGTCCCGAGCCGATGCCGGTCGCGGAGCGCCACGCCGTGCTCGGCACGCCGCTGCGCGGGCCCTGGCCGACCGGCCACCAGGTCGCCGGCTTCGGAATGGGCTGCTTCTGGGGCGCCGAGCGGCTGTTCTGGCGACTCTCCGGGGTCCACTCGACGGCAGCCGGCTACGCCGGGGGCCTCACGCCCAACCCCACGTATGACGAGGTGTGCACCGGCTACACCGGCCACGCCGAGGTCGTCGAAGTGGTCTACGACCCGTCCGCGATCTCGTACGAGCACCTGGTGAAGGTCTTCTGGGAGAACCACGACCCGACCCAGTGGATGCGGCAGGGCAACGACGTGGGAACCCAGTACCGCTCCGCGATCTACACTGCCACGCCGGAGCAGGCCACTGTCGCCGAGGCGAGCCTGCGCGCGTTCCAGCCGGTCGTGACCGACGCCGGGCGCGGCGAGATCACCACGGAGATCGCCCCGCTACGGGACTTCTACCTCGCCGAGGACCACCATCAGCAGTACCTGCACAAGAACCCGGGCGGTTACTGCAACCACGGCCCCAACGGCCTGAGCTGCCCCATCGGCGTCGCCTGACCTCGCAGCCTTCGCGGTTTATCGACAACTCGTCTCAGGCGTGCCGGAAGCCACGAAAACGCGTCAGAACATGCAAGATCCAGGTCTAGGAGGCGACGTGGTAGAGATCGAGCGCACAGCGCTGCCCGGGATCGGGCTGCGGCACACCATCACCACCGAACGGGGCCGCCAGGTCGGTGTGATCTCGCACCGCACCGGCCGCCGCGACCTGCTGATCTACGACCGGGACGACCCCGACACCTGCGCCGAGACGATGCCGCTGACCAGCGACGAGGCCGGCGCGCTGGCGGAGCTGCTCGCGCCGCAGCGGATCGTGGAGCGCCTCGCCGAGCTGGAGAACCAGATCCAGGGCCTGGTGACCGAGCAGATCCCGATCACGCCCGGCTCCCCGTACGAGACCAGGACCCTGGGCGACACCAGGGCCCGCACCCGCACCGGCGCCTCGATCGTCGCCGTGGTGCGGGAAGGCCAGGTGTTCCACAGCCCCGGGCCCGACTTCCGCTTCACGGCGAACGACGTGGTGGTCGTGGTCGGCACCGGTGAGGGCGCCTCCGCCGTGGCGGACATCCTGGCGAACGGCTAGGCCGCGTGCATCCTGCGCTGCTCCTGATCGAGCTCGGCGCCGTTGTTCTCGGCCTCGGGCTGCTCAGCGCGCTCGCGGTGCGCGTCGGCATCTCGCCGATCCCGCTGTACCTGCTCGCCGGCCTGGCGTTCGGCCATGGCGGCCTGCTGCCGTTGGACACCAGCGAGGAGTTCATCGGAGTCGGCGCCGAGATCGGCGTGGTGCTGCTGCTGTTCACGCTCGGCCTGGAGTACACCCCGGACGAACTCGTGGCGAACCTGCGTCACACCGCGCCGGTCGGGCTGCTGGACCTGGCGCTCAACGCCGCTCCCGGCGCGATGCTCGCGCTGTGGCTGGGCTGGGGGCCGGTCGGGGCGCTGGTGCTCGGCGGCGTCACGTACATCAGCTCCTCCGGCATCGTGGCGAAGCTGCTCGGCGACCTCGGATGGCTCGGCAACCGGGAGGCGCCGGTGGTGCTCTCGCTGCTGGTCTTCGAGGACCTCGCGATGGCGGTGTACCTGCCGATCCTCACCACCGTGCTGGCTGGAGTCGGCGTCTACACGGGCGCCGTGACGATGGCGGGGGCGATCACCGCCGTCGCCGTCGTGCTGTACGTGGCGCTACGGCACGGCCGGCTGGTGCAGGGCTTTCTCGCCGGCCCGCGCGTCGGCGCGGACGCGGAAAGCGGGCAGAACGACGAAGTGCTGCTGCTCAAGGTGCTCGGGCTGGTGCTACTGGTCGCGGGGATCGCCCAGCAGCTGCAGGTCTCCGCCGCGGTGGGCGCGTTCCTGGTCGGCATCGCGGTGTCGGGGCCCCTGGCAGAGAGCGCGCGTCAGCTGCTCAGCCCGTTGCGGGACCTGTTCGCCGCGGCGTTCTTCGTCTTCTTCGGACTGCAGATCGACCCCGCGACGCTGTGGCCCGTCGCCGGTTACGCCGTCCTCCTCGCCGCCGCCGGGGTGCTCACCAAGTTCGCCACCGGCCACCTGGCGGCGCGGCGCGCCGGGATCGGCAGGTTCGGCCGGGCCCGCGCCGGCGCCGCGCTGGTGCCGCGTGGCGAGTTCAACATCGTGATCGCCGGGCTCGCCGTCGCCGCCGGCCTGGACACCGAGCTGGGCGCCCTGGCCGGGGCGTACGTGCTGATCCTCGCCATGGCGGGGCCGTTGATCGCCCGCGCGGTCGAGCCGCTCCTGCGTGCCCGCCGCCGGGCTGTCCCAGCCGACGTCATGCCGGCGCGCTGACGGGCTCCTCGCGGCTCTCGTCCACGAACGCGACACGCACGGCGTCGGGGTCGTAGCGGTGCAGAGGCACTGCGAACACCGCCGTGGTGCGCTGGCCGTCGCGGCGCGCGGCGTACTCCAGGATCCGCCACTCGCCCTCGTCCCAGCTGTCCCGCACGTCTGAGGCGATCATCGTTCCGACCTGCCGGTACGCCTCGCTGACCTGCAACTGCTGCACAGTGGCGAGCAGCGGCGCCGCCCCGTCGTCGAACCCGCCGAGCGGGTGGGTGAGCCGGACCTTCAACTGCCGCATCGGCAGCAGCCAGTAGCGGTCGTACTCGGGGGTCAGCGCGCCGAAGAGCGCCAGTTCGGCCAGCGTCAACCCGGCCGCCGCCAGCGGCGCCGCGATCACCGCCTCGCCCCACCAGCTGCTCGACGGCATGGCCAGCGCGCCGGCCAGCGCGAATACGCTGAGCCCGCCCAACAGCCCGGCGCGGGCGAAGGAACGCCAGCCCACCGGCTCCTTCGCGGCCCCGGTGCAGCCGCAGTCCGACTCTGGGGCCGCGACCTTGGCGTACCCGAGATAGCCCAGGAAGCCTGCCGCGAGCAGTGCGCTGGCGCCAGCCGTCACCGGACGGCCGAACGGCAGCAGCAGGGCCACGACCACACAGAGTTCCAACCCACCGACCGACCGCAGCGCGGCAGCGGCCCGCTCCTTGCCGACGAGGCGGCCGAGGGCTGTCTCTCGGGCCCGTTCCGCGTTGCCCCGCAGTTTCATCACGCCGGTGAAGGCCAGTAGGGCGGCGATCACAAGTGGCTGAAGCGACGCGCTCCACGCGATCATGGTTTCTCCCTTATATCGTCTGGCGGCCGGCCCGGCGACGACGGCGGGACGGCGTTGTGTCGGTCAAGCCCGGGCGAGCCACGTGGTGGCTCGCCCGGGTTGGCGCGCGTCTGTCAGACCGTCGCGAAGATCGTGGCGATTTCCACGTGGCTGCTGCCCGGACGCTGCGCGCCGAGCACCTGCACGTGGTCACCGACCTTCAGCGGAGACAGGTCGGACACCGCCGGTGTGCTGTTGTACGAGGCGACCGTCGTCCCCTTGATCACGTGCCCGACGATCTTGGCGCCGTTGTGCTCCAGGTGAATGGCGCCGCGGTTGATCGAGGTGACGTGAGCGAAGAAGTTGACGATGTTCATCCAGACCGCATCCGCGGCCAGGGCGCCATCAGGCATACGCACCCCGCGCGCGGCCACGTCGTCGCCGACCTCGATCGCGTCGAACGACGCGGTGCGCAACTTCCAGATGCTGGTGCCCTGTGTGATGAGCACCCGGTCGATCACGCCCTCGCCACGGTCGACGAGGAGTTGCGTGCCGTCGATGGAGGTGACGATCCCGTCGACGTAGTTGGGGTCCGGAGCGCCCGGCTCCGCCGCGGCCTCGGACTCGGCCGCGAAGGCCGCCTCGGGTCCCACCGAACCGAGCGCGGTGGCGCCGACGATGCCGGCGGCGCTGCCGAGCACCGCGGTGGTGAGCATCTGCCTACGATCCATGATGTTCACACCTCCTCGAAGGTCACGGCAGCGAGATGCGGCCAGGGAACTTGCCGATGGACAGGGAGTGCAGCCGGCTGAACGGCGCGCGGGTGAGATCCATCATGCGGTCCCGGGCGCACCTGCCGTTGCAGCAGGCCCGCTCGCCGCAGAACGACCTGGTGCGCGGGCCGCAGTCGGCGATCCTCGTGGTGACTGAGCGGCCGTGGCACCGACTCGTGGTCTTGTGGGCGAACCCGCAGCCCCGGCGGCTGACGCTGCGGCCGCAGATGTCGGGACGGGTGATGAGCCAGCAGTTGTACGACGCGTTGGGCCAGGCGTGCTGGAACCGGTCGGAGTGGCAGTTGCCACAGGCGCCGCCGCCGTAGCCGCCTTCACCGCAGCGGAACCACGTGACCTCGCAGTAGAATGCTGACATTGCGTGTCTCCCTTCCGAGGGGACCGGGCATGCGCTGACGACCCGGCAGCTCGGTCGCGACATCCAACGACGACTGGACTCCAGCGCGAGCGGCCGACTCCGTACGACAGACGGAGATCAGACCGCGCGACTACGCGGAACCCCAGGACCGAGATGATCATCGCGACCGGTGCTCGGTCGGCTGCGCCACGGCGCCCGTCCGTCGGGCGCCGAGCTTCTCAGGCGGCGGCTTGGTGGAGACCGCCGCAGCGTGGGTGGCGGAATCGTGGTGGCTGACAGCCAGGACTAGGATAGGTGCGCCGAGCCGCTGTCGGTCGGCGAAACGCCTGACGTCTCTCGCATCGGCACCCCCAGAGAGGTCTTAGCGAATCGACGGAAATCACTCAGCCGGCTTAGGCTAAATGGTGGCGATAAATACTGACTCAGTCAATACATGCGAAGAATAATTTCGTCCCGTGCACAGCGTCGGCGCTCCTGGCCGTTCCGGGCTCCGGTCCGTCTAGGTTTGACGAGTGCGCCCGGACGCGCGCCGGCGCCTTGGCGCACCGCGACGGAACGCGCCAGCGAGAGGACCCTTCATGATCATTTCTGTGGCGGCCGACGAGGACACCGGAGTGGCACGGGCAGTCGTCGCGGAGCTCCGGCGACGCGGGCATGACGTGCTCGCCCACGGCGCGCTGTCCCCGGGCGAACGCGACGACTGGGCGTGGGCCAGCGAAGCCGCCGCACGCGACGTCGCCGACGGCAGAGCCGACCAGGCAGTGGTCTGCTGCTGGACCGGCACTGGCGCGTCGATCGCGGCCAACAAGGTCCGCGGCGTGCGCGCAGCGCTGTGCGCCGACGCGGCGGCCGCCTCCGGCGCCCGGAAGTGGAACGACGCCAACGTGCTCGCGCTGAGCCTCCGGCTCACCTCGGACGCCACACTGGGCGAGATCCTGGACACCTGGTTCGACGGCGCGCCAAGCCAGGACGCCGAAGATGTCGCGAACATCGCACACGTCACCGACATAGACCGCTGACCGACCCGCAGACCACCAGTCCGCTGACCCACCGAGCCGCGGTCCCGCCGACCGTGGTGATCCGGGAATAGTCGCGCCGTGCGTCGGCGGGTCGCGGCGACAATCCCTGGATCAAGATCGGGGCATTGATTCGGCGATTACAGCGTTACAGCCGGCATGGTGGATGTGCACAAACCGTCCGGCGCCGACGACTCCGAGCACGCCGCTTTGGACGCGTACAGCCGCATCGTCTCCGACGTGGCCGCCAGTCTGCTGCCGTCCGTGCTGAGCGTGCGGATCGAATCCCCACAGCGCGGCGCCGGTTCCGCCGTGGCCTTCACGCCCGACGGCTTCCTGCTCACCAGCGCGCACGTGGTGGAACGAGCCACCGGCGGCACAGCGATGTTCTCGGACGGCGCGGATGCGTCTTTCGACGTGATCGGAGCCGATCCCCTCTCCGACCTGGCGGTGCTGCGCACCCGGGGTGGCGTCGTCGAGCCGGCCGCACTCGGCGACGCCGACGAGTTGCGGATCGGGCAGCTCGTCGTCGCCGTCGGCAACCCGATGGGCCTCGCCG
>WHSM01000263.1 GCA_009380105.1 Micromonosporaceae bacterium | reverse complement strand
TGCGGATCATCTACGGCCCCGACTACACCGAGCCGGAGCATCTGACGCGGCTGCGGGAGCGGGGTCTGCACCGCAAGCGGAACCTGGCGATGCGGGAGCACGGTCTGGGTCTCGCGGCGCTGGACGCGGTAGCGGCGGGCGAGCCGCTGTGGCGGGTTCACGAGCTGGTGTTCGCGATCCTGGCGCTGGAGTCCGAACCCACCGACCCCCGCCTGTAGCGCGCGGCGCCTCCTATCCCGAGGTCGCGAGCGTGGGGCGCCCCGGGACGACCGCCTTCGCTATCTTGGCCCAGAGCGACGCTCGGGGTCGAGGTGAGGTGCCCGTGACCCGATCTGGGGAAACGCTTGCCAGGCTTTCGGTGCTGGGGCTGGTTCAGCTCACCATCGACCGGCGAAGCGTGCCGTTGACAAGATTGGAGCGGACCCTGCTCGCCGGCCTCGCGATGTCGGACGGCCAGCCGGTGTCGACGTCGGCGTTGGCTGAGTGGCTGTGGGGAGACCGACCTCATGCCTCACCGCGCAACCGGGTGCAGTCCCTGGTGTCCGGCATCCGCCGGAAGACCGCCCCGACGGAGATCGTTCTCACGGAAGGCTCCGCGTACCGGCTGGCTCCGGCGGTGGCGTGTGACGTCGCGGAATGCGTCCGGATCCGGCGCCAACTCTCCCAGCCGGCCCTGACGGCCGAGGGGTGGATCGTGCTGGTCCGCCGCGCGGCGGCGTTGGTCGGTGGGACACCGCTCGACGGCTGCCTGGACAGCCCGTTGCTCGAAATGAAGCGCGCCCAACTCGAGGAGGAGGCGCTGCAGATTCTCAGTGACCGCGTCGAAACGGACATCGTGACCGGGGACTGGAGCAATCTCGTAGCCGAGCTCACGCTCCTCGTCGAGCGGCATCCCTTCCATGAGACCCTCATCGGCCAACTGGTGCGCACCCTTGCCCTCACCGGCCGCCAGGCGAAGGCTCTGTCGGTCTACCGGCGGGCCTACCGGCGGATGCTCGACGAACTGGGGACCCCGCCCAGCGACCCGCTCGCGGCCATTCACGAACAGGTGCTTCGCGGCGACATCGCGGCGCCACGGCGACTGCCGGAGCGCGGCGTCTTCACCCCGCCGACGCCGCGCACCGTGCCGCGCGCGGTGGCCGAGGTGGTCGGCCGCGACACGGAACTGGCCGCGATCGCCGCCTCGGCTGACCCGGTCGGCGCCCGTCCCGCTGTCGTGAGCATCACCGGCCTCGGCGGAGTCGGCAAGAGCACGCTGGCCATCGAGAGCACCCACCGGCTGCGCGACAGATTCCCGGACGGCAGCCTCTACCTCGACCTGGACAGCGAGACCGGGCGGGCTGGGCCGTCCGGAGTGCTCGCCCTCTTCCTGCGGCTGCTCGGCGTCTCCGGCGAGGGCATCCCAGACGGTCACGACGCCAGGGCGGCTCTCTTCCGGTCGGTGATCGACGACAAGAAGATCCTCATCCTCCTGGACGACCTGCCCGACGGCTTCGACGTCCGGGACATCATGCCGACCAGAGCCTGTTCCATGGCCATCCTGACCAGTCGGCGGCCAGTGACGGGCGCGGCTCCGACGCTGCACCTTCGCCTCACGTCGCTGAGCGGCGCCAACTCAGTCGCGCTGCTCCGCTCGCTGCTCGGCGGCCAGCGGGTCGACGCCGCCCCCGACGAGGCGGCGGAGCTCGCCCGCACCTGCGGCGGAATGCCCCTGCTCCTGCGGGTGATGGGGCAACGTCTCGCCCCGCGACCGGACCTGAGCCTGGGACAGGCAGCGCGGATGCTGGCCGACGAGATCGCCGGGCGCACGGCGCCGGACGACCCCGAGGCCGCGGTCCTGGCCGGTCTCGGGATCGCCGAGGCGCCGCTGCCGGAGGGCGCCCGCGCGCTGCTGCGTGACGTTGCCCGGCTGCCGTTCCCACGAGCCGGCCGCTGGGTCTTCAGATCCCTCGCGGCCCCCGAGAACGCCGGTGACCGCGCGCTGGACGAACTTGTCGCCGCGGGCTTCGTGGACCCGGTGCTCCGTGAGGACGCAGACGTCCAGTACCAGCTCCACGACCTGGTCCGGCTGCATGCCGGCGGGGCGGCGGAGACCGGTGGCAGTTCAGCCGGTCCCGTCGTGCGCGTGGTGGCCGAGCGCCTCCTCCCCCTCGTCGAGGCGCACGCCGAGGCCTTCCCCGCGCAGTTGATCCCCGTGCCTCCGGACGCGGCGGGTGAGCGGCGGGACAGCCCGGTCGACACGCCACGGCCATCCCCCGAGGCGGCCTTGCGGTTCTTCCGCACCGAGCACGAGACCATCCTCGTCACGGCCCGCGACGTGTCCTCGACACATCCGGGACTCGCGTGGCGCCTCCTGGCGCTGACAGGCAACCATGCCCACACCGCGTTGGACCCGCAGCACTGGCTGTCCACCGCTCACGACGTCCTGCCGGCGCTCTCACCGCAGCAGGCGGACGACGCCCGGGGGATGTCGTACCTCGGCCTCATCGAGGCCTCGCTCCGGCACGAACTGGCAGAGTCCGCCGCCAGCATTCCCCTGGCTGGTCGCGCCCGGCGGCTGCTGACGCGCCACCGGGACACCCGGGGGGCCCTCGTCGCAGCGGTCATCCTGGGACGCGCCCACCGGGCACTGGGCGAGCGGACCCGCGCCGACGCCGTCCTGCGCTGGGCCGACCGGTTGTGCGGACCGCACACGCCGGGCCCGACGAGCGGATACATCGCCCTGGCGTGGGGGATCCTCTGCAACGACTACGACCGTCTGGAATCAGCGCTCGACCACTGCCAACGGTCGGTGTCCCGGTTCGAGCTCACCGGCGACTGGCTCGGGCTGGCGAGGGCGCGGACCGAACTCGGCGTCGTCCTGCGGCGTCTGCGGAGGTACCCCGAAGGCCTCCAGATGTACGACTCCGCCATGACCCTGTTCACGCGTCTCGGAAACCACAAGGGCTGCACGGCGGCGTTGGACGGCAGGGCGGATCTGGTGACTCAGATGGGCCAGCCCGCGAGCGCCCTGGCCGACGCGACCGAAGCGGTGCGGCGCTCGGCCCAGGCCCGGGACGCCTTCCTGCTGCACCGCGCGCAACGCACCCTGGGCCGGGTCTACACGGGACTCGGCCGTTTCGACGACGCGGCGGCCGCGCTCGCGGCCAGCGCGTCCGGATTCGAAGCCATGAGCCGCCCCCTCAGTCTGGCCGGGAGCCTGCGCGACCTGGCTCGCTTGTACCAGCTGCAGCAGCGCCACGACGACGCCCGGCGCGTTCTGCTCCGGGAGCGCGACTGCCTGCTCCGCGCCGGCGTCGAAGGGCCGACCGCTGCGAATCCTTCACAGCGGGATCGCAGTGACGGCGGTCACCGTGGTTCGTAGCCGCCACGCCCGGGCGGAGCCCGCGGCCCAGTGAGCGGCCCGGAGAGAACGGAGCAGGATCATGACGCTGTCACCCGCCACGCCGACACCGAGGACGAGACGGTGGCTGCTCTCCCGCGGAGCCGTCGCCACCGCGGCCGTGCTCACCGCGCCGCTCACCGCGCCGGCGATCGCGGGCGCCAGCTCTCCCGCCGCGCTCGCGACCGTCGACATGGAGCTGGTGCTCCTCGGCGCCCAGATCGACCCACCCAAGTCCGGCACCGGGATCACCCCGGGAGCGGGGGCCCACGTCCTGACGGTGGAGCAGGCCCTGAACGCCGAGGGTCTGCTGGCCTCGGCCTACGTCGACGGGCACTACGGATCCTCCACCGTGTCGGCGTACGCCGCGTGGCAGCGACGCCTGGGGTACTCCGGCATCGACGCCAACGGCATCCCGGGACAGACCTCGTTGACCAGGCTGGGAGAGAGTCAGGGGTTCAGCGTGACGCGGGCCGTGACCACCGGCTCTCGATGGGACTCGTACACCGGCAAACGGGTCAACACCCGCACCCGCAACATGCTCGCGAGGGCCGACACCATGGTGTCGTGGAGCTTGACGCTCACCCAGGGCTCGTACACCTCGGACGACCCCGCGTCCGCGGGCACCCACGCCGGCGGCGGCGTGGTCGACCTCTCCGTGAGCGGCCTGACCACGACCCAACGGTGGCGGACTGTGCAAGCGCTGCGCACCATTGGCTTCGCCGCGTGGCTCCGGACCCCTGACCAGGGACCGTGGGGTTATCACATCCACGCCGCCGCGGTCTCCGATCCCGACCTGTCGCAGCCGGCTCGCAACCAGATCCACGACTACTACTTCGGTAGGAACGGACTGGCGAATCACGCGCCCGACAACACTCCGACGAGCTACCAGGTCCCGTTCACCTGGTGGGAGAAGTACCTGAGAGGCTGACCTCGGCTCGTCCCCGCCCTTGCCGTTGCCCTTTCCGGTCGGAGCCGCTGCTCCCTAGGCGGCCACCGCGGCTTCGGCGTCGACGATGCCGTACCCGTAAACCGGGTTGTAGACGCCGCGGGCCAGGCTGCCGGGCGTGCGGGCCGTGGACGTCAGCGCCGAGTGGATGTTCTCCAGGCTGCGGCCCTGGGCGGCGAGCAGCGCGACCACGCCGGCCACGTGCGGGGTGGCCATCGAGGTGCCGGCGTACGCGTCGTAGTCCTTCTCGCCGCACGCGCTGGAGCCGGTGCCCTGCGGCACGGGCGCCCAGACGTCGTCGTCGCAGGCGACCAGGCCGGCGCCGCCCGGAGCCGCCACCACGTTCAAGTCGGGCTTGATGCCGAACTCCGAGTACCAGCTCTTCAACTCCTGCCGGTCGGTCGCCACGACGCAGATCGCGTCGTCGGTGAACGCCGGGTCGGAACAGAGCGGGGTGGAGCTGTTGCCGGCGGCGGCGACCACCGCGACGCCTTTGCCGACGGCGTACTCGATGGCAGTGGACATCCCGTCGTCGATGCCGACGATCGGCAGGATCTGGGTGCCGGCGAGGCCCCCGAGGCTCATGTTGATCACGTCGGCGCCGTGGTCGGCTGCCCAGCGGATCCCGTCGGCGATCTCCTCGTAACTGCCGCTGCCCTCTTCCAGCACCTTCACCGGCATGATCTTCGCGCCCGGCGCCACACCCGCGATGCCGACGCCGTTGCCGGACGCGGCGGCCGCGATGCCCGCGACGTGGGTGCCGTGGGTGTCCTCGGCCGCGCCGTTGCCGTCAGGGCCTTTCCAGTCGCCGTTGCCACATGGCCTCGCCCCCCGGGGACAGGTGAACGTGGCGCCTTGGACCAGCCTGCCCTGGAACTCGGGGTGCCCGAGGTCGAGGCCGGTGTCGAGGACCGCGATGACGGCGCCCGAGCCGGTGGTCGTGGCCCACGCCTGCTCGGCGTGGATCTGCTGCAGGCCCCACTGTTTGTCGTACAGCGGGTCGTTGGTCGCGGCGCCTGACGGGGTCGCGGCCAGGGCGACCGCGCCGACGGCGACCGCCGACGCCACGAGCAGCCGGTTACGGGCGATGCGCATGGGTCCTCCCCAGGGATGTGCGTGTCCATCCCCTTCATCCCTGGCGCGGTCAGCGGCGTTACTCACTGTAGGAGTGAATTTCCGGAACCCCCTGTCGGGGCGAATCGCCGATCAGGTGCGACCATCGGTCTCCTGCGCCTCCAGCAGCGTCGGCTGTGAGCCCTCGTCGAGCGCCCAGTCCGCCTGCAGCACCGTGAAGCCCGCCGCGCGCGCCGCGTCACACACCGCGACGTCGTCGTCCACCAGCACCGTGACCCGGCGCTCGGCGGCCAGGCGACGCAGCCGTCCGAGCTTGAACACCGCAGCCGGCCTCCGGTCCCCCTCACGGCGCATGAACAGCCGCCCGGCCGGCAGCTCGTGCCGGCGCAGCCAGTCCTCGGTGATGCCGCGGATCCGCTCCGGCCGCCCGGTCAGGTAGACGATCTCGTGCTCGGCGGCGAGCGTCGCGGCGACCGCGAGCCCTTCGGGCAGCGGCGCATCCCGCCCGCTGGCGGCGAAGAAGGCGTCCCAGTTCTTCGGGGGTCGCTTGATGTGGTGCAGCCGCCGCCGCACGTCGGAGAGCGTCGCGTCGATGTCGAGCACCGCGTACGGCGCCTTCTCCTGCCGCACAGAGGTCACCCGCCGAGGTGCACGGTGAGCTTCGTCCACGCGCCGAGGTTGACGTGGTCGCCGTCATGCAGCGGGACCGGGGTCTCGGACGGGATCGGCTCGGGTGCGCCATTGACATAGGTGCCGTTGGCCGAGCCCAGGTCCACCACAGCCCAGCCGCCGTCAGGCTGCGTGACCAGCATGGCGTGCAGATGCGACACACCCGGGTCCTCGGGCGGGCCGACCAGGTCGATGTCGGGTGTGATCCCACGGGACCGGCTGAATCGGCCGATCACCATCTGGTCACCGCGAAGCTCGAACCGCCGCTGGGGGCAGTACTCCGGGAAGTGGATCCCGCCGGCGTCGGGACCGCTCGA
>WHSM01000202.1 GCA_009380105.1 Micromonosporaceae bacterium | reverse complement strand
GCCAAGGACAACAGCGGCCTCGGGGTCGGGAACAACATCAGCATCCCGTCGTCCTGGTCCGTGCCGGTGTGCGGCAACGGCGTGGGCGTCTTCGGCTTCGGCCTCGGCGTCTCCGACACGTGCGTCGCCAGCTCGTCCAACGGTGAGGACGGCTACGCCATGAAGAGCGGCAAGCAGGCCGCCAACAAGGTGACCAAGGTGAACGAGACCACGTCCAAGGCCACCGAGTCCCTGCCGGCCCTGCCCGTCGAGGCGCCGCTGCCGGCCCCGGCTCCCGAGGTCCAGCTGCCTTCGCCGGCCGGCGAACTGGTGGGCTCCAGCACGCCTGACCTGAGCAACCCCACCCAGGGCAACTCGATCGCGCTGCCTCTGGCCTGATCCACCTGGTGTAACCGGAGCTCAGGCGCCCGGGTCCCCGAAATGACGGGCGCCTGACTCCGTACCAATAAACACTCCACAAGTGACAGCGAGGGCCCCCGCAGCCGGCGGGGGCCCTCGCTGTGCGCGGCCTTCGTGGAAGGGCGCCCTAGAAGGTCAGGTTCCAGGCGTCGATGTATCCGGTGTCGTACTGGTAGACGTCCCGCACCTGCAGTCGCCAGGTGCCGTTGGCGATCTCACTCGACGCGTTCACCGTGAACGTCGCGATCACGTTGTCCGCGCTGTCCCAGTAGCTGCTGTTCTTCAAGCGGTACGCGGTGCCGTCCGGGGCGATCAGGTCGATCACCAGGTCACCGCGGTACGTGTGCTTGATGTCCACGCCGACCTTGAGCGTCGACGGGGCGTTGCCGCTGACCCCGGTGACGGAGATCGAGCTGGTGACCGCGGAGCCGGCGTCCGGGATGCTGACGTTGGCGGTGTTCTCGAAGTACTTGGTGTCCGGCGGCGGGGTGCCGTCGCAGGTCCTGCCGATGATCCGGTACGCGCAGTCGGAGTACTCCAGGAGCCGCAGCACAGCCTCCCGGTTGCGCGAGGTCTCGCGGCCGATCACCTCGTCGGGCGGGTAGAAGCCGGGGTTGGACGACCGCGGGTACATCTCGAACGTGTAGCCGAAGATCTTGTGCCGGCCCCACAGGAAGTCGTCGATCGAGCCGTCGGTGATGTACAGGTCCGAGGCCTGCTCGGGGGTGTAGTTGTTGGTGCTGGCCAGGTTCTGACCCAGGGTCTGGAACACCCTGGCGTCGTCGGCGGTCATCCCGGTGTCGGTGTCGTTGTACGTGTAGCCGTACGGCCAGAGCACCAACTCCGAGTAGGTGTGGAAGTCGATGCCGGTCTTGATCTGCTGCACGCCGCCCTGAATCCGGGACCGCACGAAGTTGGCGACCACCTTGACCTCAGGCGCGGACTCCGGCGCCGCGCCCCGGTAGGTCTCGCTGGACGGGCTGCCGGACGAGCCACCGCAGCAGCCCCACCTGTAGTCCCAGTTCCGGTTGAGGTCGGTGCCCACGTACGAGGAGCCGCTGTTGGGCTGCCGGTTCTTGCGCCAGTACCGGTACGAGCCGGTGGCGACGTCGTACTCGGCTCCGTCCGGGTTCAGGCTGGGCAGGATCCAGATCTCGCGGCTGTTGACGAGGTTTCGGATCCGGGTGTCGCTGGAGTACTTGTCGGTGAACTCCTTGAGCAGGTAGACCGCCATCTCCACGGTCAGGTGCTCGCGAGCGTGCTGGTTGTGCGTGAACAGCACCTCGGGCTCGTCCTCGTCGACGGCCACGTTGTCGGAGATCTTGACCGCCATGATGTCGCGGCCTTCATACGACTTGCCGATCACGAACTTCCGCGCGATCGACGGATAGTTCGTGGTGACCTGGTTGACCACAGCCGTCAGCTCGGCGAAGTTGTGGTAATTCGAGTCCGCCGGCGGGAAGTCGAAGGCGCTGGCTCCCTCCGACGGCGGCTTCCGAGTCGGGATCTTGGCGATCGTGAAGCCGAGCTTCTCGATCTTCTTGACCTCCGCCGGTGTGGCGGTGACGAACAGTTTTCCGTCTTCGTAGTAGTTGACCGCCGCGCCGGTGCGCGCGATCGCGGTGCGTTCGGCCCTCAGCCGGATCTGCTCCACGACGTACTCGGCGCTGGCCTGCTTTTCGGCGGGCTTAGTTGGCTCTGCGGCGCCGATGCTGGACGGAGCGATCAGCGCGCCGATTGCCAGGGTGACGCAGGCGACGATGGATGCACGTCTGGCCCTCATAGAAACCTCCCCAGGTTGATGGGGAGATTACCTGAGTAGTCAGGACAGGGACAGACCTAACTTTTCAGGACTTCCGGCGCGTCGCCGTCGCTGGGCGAGATCCTCGGATCTGGGGTAACCTAACGATCGTTAAGGTCAATCCGGCAGCGCCCGACGAGACGCGCCTGATGAGGGAGAGACACAGGTGACGCTGGACAGCGAGGCCCTGGAGCAGCTCCGCAAGCGGATCCAGGCGGGCGGCGCCGAGAAGTACCACCAGGCCAACCAGGCCAAAGGGAAGCTCTTCGCCCGGGAGCGGGTCGCGTTGCTCGTCGACGAAGGGTCGTTCGTGGAGGACGGCGCCTACGCCAACGCCACAGCTGACGGCCTGCCCGCGGACGGGGTGGTGACCGGAGCGGCCACGGTGGACGGGCGGCCGGTGTGCCTGATGGCCAACGACTCCACTGTCAAGGCGGGCTCCTGGGGCGCCCGTACCGTCGAAAAGATCATCCGGGTGATCGAGCGGGCCTACCGCGAGAGCGTGCCGATGGTCTACCTGGTGGACTCGGCCGGCGCCCGGATCACCGACCAGGTCGACCTGTTCCCGGGCCGGCGCGGCGCCGGCAAGATCTTCTGGAACCAGGTGCGCGCCTCCGGATCGATCCCGCAGGCGTGCGCGCTGTTCGGCCCGTCGGCCGCTGGCGGCGCGTACATCCCCGCGTTCTGCGACATCGTGGCCATGGTCGACGGCAACGCCTCGATGTACCTCGGCTCGGACCGCATGGTCCAGATGGTCACCGGCGAGAAGACCACCCTGGAGGAGATGGGCGGCGCGCGGGTGCACTGCACCGAGTCCGGCTGCGGACACTTCCTCTGCACGTCCGAGGCCGAGGCGATCGAGGTGGTGCGCCGGTATCTGTCGTACCTGCCGCAGAACTGGCAGGGCACGCCGCCGGCCGCCGAGCCGCGCGAGCCGGCCCAGGTCGACCTCGCGAAGCTGGTCCCGGACAGCGAGCGGCAGGCGTTCGACATGCGCCGTTACGTGAAGGGCATCGTGGACGAGGGCTCCTTCTTCGAGATCCACGCGCTCTGGGCGCGTGAGGTCGTCGTCGGCTTCGCGCGGCTCGACGGCGAGGTCGTCGGCGTCGTGGGCAACAACTCGATGTTCAAGGGCGGGGTGCTCTTCGTGGACTCGGCCGACAAGGCCAGCCGCTTCGTGGAGCTGTGCGACGCGTTCAACGTGCCGCTGCTGTTCCTGTCCGACGTGCCCGGCTTCATGGTCGGCAGCGCCGTCGAGAAGGAGGGCATCATCCGGCACGGCGCGAAGATGATCAGCGCCGTCTCCGCCGCGACCGTCCCGAAGATCTGCGTCGTCGTGCGCAAGGCCTATGGCGCTGGCTTGTACGCCATGGCGGGCCCCGGGTTCGAGCCGGAGGCCACGATCGCGCTGCCGACCGCGAAGATCGCCGTGATGGGCGCCGAGGCCGCCGTGAACGCCGTCTATGCGAACAAGATCGCGGCGCTGCCGTCCGACGAGGAGCGGGAGTCGTTCATAGCCGCCAAGCGGGCCGAGTACGAGCAGGACATTGACATCGTGCGCCTGGGCAGCGAACTGATGGTGGACACCATCGTGCAACCCCACGAACTACGCGCAGAACTGATCCGCCGCTACGCCGCCGCCCGAAACAAGGACCGCACGTTCTCCCGGCGGCGCCACGGCGTCACCCCCGTCTGACCGCCCCCGCCGGCCCCGCACGACTTCAGAGGAGACACCAGTGGACTTCAAGCTCAGTGAGGAGCACGAGGCGCTCCGGCAGACCGTGCGGGAGTTTGCTCGGGACGTGGTGGCGCCGGTGATCGGCGACTACTACGAGCGGCGCGAGTTCCCGTACGACATTGTGCGCCAGATGGGGCAGATGGGCCTGTTCGGGCTGCCGTTCCCCGAGGAGTACGGCGGCATGGGCGGCGACTACTTCGCGCTGTGCGTCGCGCTGGAGGAGTTGGCCCGGGTCGACTCCAGCGTCGCGATCACCCTGGAGGCCGGGGTGTCGCTGGGCGCCATGCCGATCTACCGGTTCGGCAGCGAGGAGCAGAAGAAGACGTACCTGCCGGAGCTGTGCCGGGGCGAGAAGCTGGCCGCGTTCGGGCTCACCGAGCCGGGCAGCGGCTCCGACGCCGGGGCGATCACCACCACCGCCCGGCTGGAGGGTGACGAGTGGGTGATCAACGGATCCAAGGCGTTCATCACCAACTCCGGCACCGACATCACCACCGCGGTCACGGTCACCGCCGTCACCGGCGTCAAGCCGGACGGCCGTAAGGAGATCTCGGCGATTCTGGCGCCCTCCGGCACGCCTGGCTTCTCGGTGGCGAAGGAGTACTCCAAGGTCGGCTGGCTCGCCTCCGACACCCGGGAGCTGTCCTTCGACAACGTGCGGGTGCCGGCGTCGAACCTGGTCGGGGAGCGTGGCCGGGGGTACGCGCAGTTCCTGCAGATCCTGGACGAGGGGCGGATCGCGATCGCCGCGCTCGCCGCCGGGCTGGCCCAGGGCTGCGTCGACGAGTCGGTCAAGTACGCGCGCGAACGGCACGCGTTCGGCCAGCCGATCGGCAACTACCAGGCGATCCAGTTCAAGATCGCCGACATGGAGACGCGGGCGCACACTGCGCGGCTGGCGTACTACGACGCGGCGGCCCGGATGCTGGCCGGCGAGCCGTTCAAGCGGCAGGCCGCGATCGCGAAATTGCACGCCTCCGAGATCGCGGTGACCAACGCCCGGGAGGCGACCCAGGTGCACGGCGGGTACGGCTTCATGAACGAGTTCCCGGTGGCCCGGTTCTGGCGGGATTCCAAGATCCTGGAGATCGGCGAGGGCACCTCCGAGGTGCAGCGGATGCTGATCGCCCGCGACCTCGGCCTGTAGCGGCCTGGCGTTCTCTGGCGGTCCGCAGCGGGCCGCGGTCGCGGCCTGGCGGCGCGGGTCGCTGGCCGCCGCATCCGCGATTGTCCATCCTTTCTTGCGGCGTACCCGTGACCTGTCGGGCCCTCGCACGTTGATAAGGATCGAAGTGTTCCGCGTGACAGAGGTGGTGGGACTGTCCTCTGTGGCCGGTTTGCCGGGCCAGGACGCGGCGCAGGAGTGCCCGACTGCCCTATGGGCCTCTATGCTGGCCGCGAACATCGGGTGTGGCGAAAGCCGTTCCCAGTCCATGAAGACCGATCCGAGATGGGATGCGACGTGCCCAGCCGTTTGTCATTCAACTCGATGCGCTCCCGAATCCTCGTCGCGGTCACGGCAATGGTGCTCGCCCTGATCGTCCTCTGCGTGTACGCGGGATTCCTGACATTAGAAGACGGTCTCCGCCTGCGCGGCCTGGAGTCCATGCACAAGCAGGTGTACGGGCCGACCGAGAAGCTGGTCACCGCGCTGCAAGGGGAACGGCGCCTGTCAGTGGAGCTGTTGGCGAACCCGTCCGACGTCCGCCGGGCCGCGCTGGACATCGAGCGCAAGGCGACCGACAAGGCCGCCGCCGACCTCCGCCGGCTCTCGCAGGAGGCGACGCAGGAGGACGCGCGCCTGGCGGTCCGGATCCGGTCGGTGCGCGGCCAGCTCAGAGACCTCAGGGCCGGCCGCGAGTCGATCGACGGGGCCGACGTGGACCAGGTCCGCGCCGGGGCGATGTACAGCGAGGTCGTCGCCTCCGCCCTCCTGGTGCTCGACGCGCTGCCGGCGAACAGCGATCCGATGTTCGGCGACCAGCAGCGGACCCTGATCGCGCTGGAACGGGCCCGTGAGGCCCTGTCCCGTGAGGTCGCGGTGCTCGCGGGCAGCCTGGCGGAGGGCGGCCTCACGGCCGGCGAGCGTCGCACATTCCTGGAGTTGCGAGCCGCGCAGCGCGACCGCTTGGACATCGCGATCTCCGGCCTCGACGACGACCAGTTGGCCGCGTATCAGAAGGCCGTGCGCGACGGCGGCTTCACCAAACTGCGCGACCTGGAGAACCAGGTGGTCAGCGCGGACGAGGCCGACTCGACGCGGACGCCGTTCTCGGCCAAGCTCTGGAACAGGACGGGCGACGGGGCCCTGGAGGGGCTGCGCGACCTGGAGTTGACCTTCGCCGGCCACCTGCTGCGTGACAGCGGCGCGCAGGCCGACACGCTCGTGTTCCGGGCTCTGATGATCACCGTCGGCGGGGCTCTGTTCGTGATCCTGATGCTGGTCGTCTGGATCGTCATCGCGCCCAGGCACGTGGTCGGGTCGCTGCACGCGCTCGGCGCGGCCATCGACGACTTCGACCGTCACCTGCCGGAGGTCGCCAAGCGACTCGGCCGGGGTGAGAAGGTCGACGTGGACGCCGCCGTGCCGCGGCGAAAGTTCGGTCCAGACGAGTTCGGAGATGTGGGCCGCGCCCTCAACAAGGTGGAGCGGACAGCGGTCGAGGCCGCGATCGAGGCGGCCCAGCATCTCGGCACCAAGACAGTGCTGGCCAACCTGGCGCGGCGTACCCAGAGTCTGGTGCACCGGCAGCTGCGCGAGCTGGACACCATGGAGCGCGAGGCTGAGGACCCCAGGCTGCTCGAAAGGCTGTTCACCGTCGACCACCTTGCCACCCGCATGCGGCGTCACGCGGAGGACCTGATCATCCTCGCCGGCTCCACACCGGCGCGGAGGTGGCGCAAGCCGGTGGCGATGGTGAACGTGGTCCGCGCGGCGGCCGGCGAAGTCGAGCACTACCGCCGGGTACAGGCGACCGAGGTGGACGAGGCCTTCCTCGCCGGCCGCGCGGTCGGCGACGTGACGCACCTGCTCGCCGAGTTGATCGAGAACGCCACGTCGTACTCGCCGCCCACGACGAAGGTCAGGCTCCGCGGGTTCGAGGTCTCCAACGGCTTCGCTGTTGAGATCATCGACTGCGGCCTCGGCATCGCCGAGGACGAGCGTGCGCTCTACAACGACAGGCTGGCCGATCCGCCGGAGTTCGCGCACCTGCCCGACACCGTGCGGCTCGGCCTGATCGTGGTCGGTCACCTGGCCAAACGCCACGGCATCCGGGTCACGTTGTCGGAGTCGCCGTACGGCGGGATCACGACTGTGGTGCTGATACCGACCGCGTTGCTGGAGACACCGGGCGAGGCCCCGACCGAGTTGCCCTCGGAAGCGCCCTTCACCTCCGTGCGCGCGCAGCTCATGGCGCAGCCGGCGAGCACGCCTGACCGAGACCGGTTCGCCGAGATGGACGCGGACCGCTCGGCCGACACTCTCACGCCGCTGGACGTGCGCCCGGAGCTGGAGCCTGACCCGGAGCCGGGGGAGCCGGAGGAGCCCGACCCCGGAACACTGTCGTCGCATGTCGATCTGGGCGCTGACGAGCCGTCCGGCGAGGGCGCGCTGCTGCCTAAACGGGTGCGTCAGCAGAGCCTGGCCCAGGAGCTCCGCGACGCGCCGCCGCCTCCGGTGTCACGCCAGTCCAACGGTCGGACCCCGGAGCAGATTCGCTCCATGATGAGCGCTTTCCAGCGCGGCACCCGGAAGGGCCGCACGACCGACCCCGAGACGCCAGAGGAGACCGAGGCGCCAGAGGAGACCGGGGCGCCAGAGGAGATCGAGGCCGCCGAGGCGAGTGAGTTGGCCGCACGCAAGCCGTCACCGCGCCCGCAGAACTCGGATGAGGACATCTAGATGTCGCAGATGGCGAGGACATCAGATCTGAACTGGCTCCTCGATGACATGGTGGCGCGGGTCGCGGAGGCTCATGAGGCCATTGTGTTGTCGGAGGACGGTCTGTTGATGGCCGCTTCGAAGGGGTTGGG
>WHSM01000472.1 GCA_009380105.1 Micromonosporaceae bacterium | reverse complement strand
GCCCCTGCTCGGAGTCCGGGGCGCACGGAGGGAACCCGCTACGGGCGGGCGGTGTAGACCACTATGCGGCTGGTCGGTCGCAGGCGAGGCGAGGATTGCGGATGACAGCGCAGCACACCTGGGACCAGGCGGTCGAGCCGATGCCGATCGACGAGATCAAGAGCCACACGGATGGAATCGCCAAGAACATCGAACTGGTGATCGAGGGCAAGTCGGCCACAGTGCGACTGGCGATCGCGGTGCTGCTCGCCGAAGGGCACCTGCTGATCGAGGACGTGCCCGGCGTCGGCAAGACCAAGCTCGCCAAAGCCCTGGCCTGCTCCGTGGACAGCACCGTGCGACGGATCCAGTTCACCCCGGATCTGCTGCCCAGCGACATCACCGGGGTCAGCGTCTACAACCAGGAGACCCACGACTTCGAGTTCAAGCCGGGCGCCGTCTTCGCGAACCTGGTGGTGGGCGACGAGATCAACCGGGCCTCCCCCAAGACCCAGTCGGCGCTGCTGGAGTGCATGGAGGAGCACCAGGTCACCGTCGACGGGCAGACCTATCGGCTTCGCAGCCCGTTCATGGTGATCGCCACCCAGAACCCCATCGAGATGGAAGGCACCTACCCGCTGCCCGAGGCGCAGCGGGACCGGTTCGCCGCCCGGATCGCGATGGGCTACCCGGACGCCCGCGCCGAGCTCGACATGCTGAACCTGCACGGCGCCGCGGACCCGCTCGACGACCTGAACGCGGTCTCCGACGCCGAGACGGTGCGACGCCTGATCGCCGGCGTGCGCGACATTCACGTCGCCGAGCCCGTGAAGGTGTACGCCGTCAACCTGGTCAACGCCA
Source organism: Micromonosporaceae bacterium (assembly GCA_009380105.1). Classification (GTDB taxonomy): domain Bacteria; phylum Actinomycetota; class Actinomycetes; order Mycobacteriales; family Micromonosporaceae; genus WHSM01. Next base: position 2,319 of record WHSM01000472.1, on the reverse strand, counting down.
CCCGCGAGTCGCCGGAGCTGCGGCTCGGCGCCAGCCCGCGCTCCTGCCTGCATCTGCTGCGCACCGCCCGGGCGGTCGCCGCCCTCGAAGGCCGCGACTACGTGCTCCCCGACGACCTGCAGTCCCTGGCCGTCCCGGTGCTCGCGCACCGGCTGATGCTCACCGCCGAGGCGCAGATGGCGCGCCGCACCACCGACGCCGTGATCTCCGACCTGGTGCATCGGCTGGCGGTGCCGCACAGCCGGGGCCACAGAGGCGCCGCGCCACCCGCGCCGTCGGTCCAGACCCGCCCGCCGGAGACGGGGCAGGACCCGTACCGGGATCGATAGATGCGCCACGCGTTCAGCGGTCTCACGACCCGCGGCCGGTCATTCCTCGCCGCGGCGGCCGCGGCCGGCCTCTCCGCGCTGTTCCTCGGGGAACAGGACCTGCTCCGGGTCGCCGTGCTGCTCGTGGCGGTGCCGCTGCTGGCGGTCATCGCTGTCGCCGGCTCCCGGTACCGGCTGACCTGCAGCCGGGTGCTGCAGCCACGCCGGGTGCCGATGGGCTCCGCGGCCCGGGTGGTGCTGCGTCTGCAGAACACCACCGGGTTCCCGACCGGCACGTTGCTGCTCGAAGACCGGCTCCCGTACGCGTTGGGCAGTCGCCCGAGGCTGGTGCTGGAGCGGCTGGGCGCCCGGCACAGCAGCTCGGTGGCGTACGCGGTGCGGGCCGAAAGCCGCGGCCGGTACGAGATCGGGCCGCTGCGGGTGCGGCTGACCGACCCGTTCGGCCTGTGCGAGCTGGTGCGCTCCTTCCCCGCGGTGAGCCAGCTGACGGTGATTCCACAGGTGCACCCGCTGCCCGCGATCCGGATCGCCGGCGAGTACGCGGGCGCCGGCGAGAGCCGTACCCGCTCGGTCGCGGTGCACGGCGAGGACGACGCCGCCACCCGGGAGTACCGGCACGGCGACGACCTGCGCCGCGTGCACTGGCGCTCCACCGCGCGGGTCGGCGAGCTGATGGTGCGCCGGGAAGAGCAGCCCTGGGAGAGCCGCGCGACCGTGGTGCTGGACCCACGCCTGACAGCGCACCGCGGTGAGGGCCCCGCCTCCAGCTTCGAATGGGCGGTCTCGGCCGTCGCCAGCATCGCCGTGCACCTGCGGCACGGCGGGTACAAGCTGCGTCTGGTCACCGACGCTCAGGCCGCCGCCGACTTCACCGACCTGGACGAGTCCGGCCTGGGCGCCGTGCTCGACCACCTCGCCGAGGTCAGACCCGACCCGGATCTCCAGATCGGCGCGCTGGTCGACCAGGTGCGCCAGCACGACCAGGGCGGGCTGGTGGTCGCGGTGCTCGGCCTGATGACCGAACAGGAGGCCAAGGTGACCGCCGGCCTGCACACCGCCAGCGGCACCTGCGTCGGGTTCCTGATCGACAGCACCACCTGGCTGCACCTTCCGGACGGGGCTCGGCAGCGCGCCTCCCGCAACCACGAGCTGAGCCGGCTCACGCTGTTGCGCCGAGGCTGGCGCGTGATACCCACCGGCCACGGCCAGGCGCTGTCGACGCTGTGGCACCAGGCCGGAGCGCGCGGCGCGCAAGGGTTCGCGTACCGCGCGCCGATGGCCGAGACCGTGTCGAGGGCGGGAACATGAGCAAGCGGATGACGATCACGGCCGGGTGCGCCAGCCTGCTCGCGACGGCGCCCCTGGACCCGCTTTTCCGGCTGTTCAGCTGGCAGCTGTACGCGATCGGCCCGGTGGTCGTGGTGACCGCGACAGCGCTCGGGGCGCGGGGCCTGCGGGCGCCGGTCTGGGCGCAGCTCGGCGCGATGGCCGGCGCTCACGTGTTGCTGCTGAGCTGGCTGTTCGGAGGCGCGACGACGATCCTCGGGATCGTGCCGACGCCCGGCACGGTCGTGCACTTCGCGAGCCTGCTGCGCCACGCCGCGAGCGACGCCCAGAAGCTCGCCGCGCCAGTCCCGGACACCGAAGGGCTCCTCTTCGCCGTCGCCGCCTCCATCGGAGCTGTCGCGATCCTGATCGACATGCTGGCGGTCGGGATCGGCCAGCCGGCGCTGGCCGGGCTGCCGATGCTGGCGATCTACTCGGTGCCGGTGGCCGTGCTGTCCGGGAGCGTGTCGTTCCTCGGCTTCGCGTTGAGCACGGCCGGATTCCTGTGGCTGCTGGCTGCCCACCACATCGAACACGTGCGCCGCTGGGGCCGCCGGTTCACCGGAGACGGCCGCGACGTCGACCCGTGGGAGGGCTCCCCGCTGGCCGCGGCCGGCCGGCGACTCGGACTCATCGGCATCGTCGCGGCGGTGCTGATACCACT
>WHSM01000260.1 GCA_009380105.1 Micromonosporaceae bacterium | reverse complement strand
CCTGCCGCTCAGGGCGCCGGGCCGGTATGAGCCCGTCCGGTTTCGAGGAGATGTGGGCCGACCTGGCGCCGGTCGGCCGGCACGCGGCGACCGGTGGCTATCGGCGACACACGTACACACCTGCCGAGCTGGAGTGCCGGGCCTGGTTCACGCAGGCCGCCGCCGAGCGGGGGATGCCGGCCGGGGCCGACCACAACGGCAACCTCTGGGCCTGGTGGGGTAGCCCGGGTCCGGGCGCCGTGGTCACTGGCAGTCACCTGGACTCGGTGCCGGACGGCGGCGCGTACGACGGGCCGCTCGGCGTGGTCAGCGCCTTCGCGGCGGTCGACGCGCTCCGGGCGAAAGGCTTCGCGCCGCGTAGGCCGATCGCCGTGGTCGCGTTCGCCGAGGAGGAAGGCGGCCGGTTCGGCGTCGCCTGCCTCGGCTCCCGGCTGCTCACGGGCGGCATCGACCCGACCCGAGCCCGCGCGCTGACCGACGAGCGCGGGACCAGCCTCGCCGACGCCATGGCCGCCGCCGGCCTCGACGCCGACGTGATCGGCCGCGACGACGAGGCGCTGAGCCGCATCGGCGTGTACGTCGAGCTGCACGTCGAGCAGGGCCGCGCCCAGGCCGACCTCGACGCGCCTGTCGCAGTCGGCGCGAGCATCTGGCCACACGGCCGGTGGCGGCTGGAGTTCGCCGGGTCCGCCAACCACGCCGGCACCACCCGGATCGACGACCGGCAGGATCCGATGCTGACGTACGCCAACACCGTCCTCGCCGCCCGCAAGAAGGCGCGTCTGGCCGGGGCGCTCGCCACCGTCGGCAAGGTGCTCTGCGAACCGAACGGCGCCAACGCGATCCCGTCCCGCGTGCTGGCCTGGCTCGACGCTCGCGCCGCGTCCGAGGAGACACTGGCCGAGGTGGTGGACGAGATCGAGCAGGCCAGCGTCGCCCGGGCCGAACGGGACAGCACCAGGCTGACGGTGACGCGGGAGTCGTACAGCGGAGAAGTGACCTTCGACCGCGCGCTCGCAGAGAGGCTCGTCGCGCTCGTGGGCGTCCCCGACCGGCCGGCGCCGCTGCTCGCCACCGGCGCCGGGCACGACGCCGGCGTGCTCGCCGCCCACGTGCCGACCGCGATGCTGTTCGTGCGCAACCCGACCGGGATCTCGCACTCCCCGGAGGAGCACGCCGAGCTGGCCGACTGCCTCGCCGGGGCCGACGCGCTCGCGGCGGTGCTCGAGGACCTGGCGGCATGAGGCGCTTCTACGCCGATCGCGCCTGGCTCGGGGCCGAGGCCGGCGTCGTGGAGCAGGTGCTGATCACCGTCGAAGGGGACCGGATCGCCGGGCTCGACACCGGCGCCGCCGCCGCGCCGCCGGATGCCACGAGACTGCCGGGACTGGTCATCCCCGGTCTGGTCAACGCGCACTCGCACGCCTTCCACCGGGCGCTGCGGGGCCGCACCCACGCCGGGCGCGGCGACTTCTGGTCCTGGCGGGAGCAGATGTACGCCGTCGCCGAACGGCTCGACCCCGACAGCTACCGCGAGCTGGCCCGCGCGACGTACGCGGAGATGGTTCTCGCGGGCATCACCACGGTGGTGGAGTTCCACTACCTGCACCACGCGCCTGGCGGCGCCGGCTACGCCGACCCGCACGCGATGTCCCAGGCGCTCACGGCCGCCGCCGACGAGGCCGGGATCCGGCTGGTGCTGCTCGACACCTGTTACCTGCAGTCCGACGTGGACGGCACGCCGCTGCGGGGGCCGCAACTCCGCTTCACCGACGGCGACGTCGACGCGTGGGCGGCCCGCGCCAGCGTCGGCCCGGCGAAAGGCGCCGCGATCCACTCGGTCCGCGGCTGCCCGCCCGACGCCATGCGCACGGTCGCCGAATGGGCCGCCGACCGGAACGCGCCGCTGCACCTCCACCTCTCGGAGCAGCGCAAGGAGAACGACGCCTGCCTGGCGGCGCACGGCCGTACCCCGGCTCAGCTCTGCGCCGACACCGGCGTCCTCGGTGCCGCGACGACAGCGGTGCACGCCACCCATCTCACTGAGGACGATGTCGAACTGGTGGGCGGCAGCCGTACCAACGCGTGTTTCTGCCCCACCACCGAGCGGGATCTCGCCGATGGCGTCGGACCGGCCTCCGCGCTGGCGCGCGCCGGCGCCCCACTGTCGCTGGGCAGCGACAGCCACGCGGTGATCGACCTGTTCGAGGAGGCCCGGGCAGTGGAGTTGAACGAGCGCCTCGTCACCGAGCGGCGCGGCTCCCACACGGCCGCCTCGCTGCTCGCGGCCGCCACCGCCGGGGGCGCGCACGCTGCCGGCCTGCGTGGCGAGGCAGGGCGGCTTGCTGTCGGAGCGCTGGCGGATTTCGCGGCGGTACGCCTGGATTCGCCACGCCTCGCCGGGGCGCCGCTGGAGGATCCGGTGGCGGCAGTGGTGTTCGCGGCGACCGCCTCCGACGTGGCGGATGTGGTCCGCGGCGGCCGGCTCGTGGTGGCGGGCGGGGCGCACCGGGCGGTCGACGACGTGCCGGCTGCGCTCGACACCGCGATTCGGGCCCTCCTGTGATGTGCGCGAAGCCTGACAGCTACTAGGTTCTACAGGCCATGAGCGCTGTGCCCACCCGGGTCCCGGACCAGCCCGTTGCCGAGCCCTCGCGGCCCTCGTCCCGCGCGCAGATGGTGCTCGTCGCGGCCGTCGCCCTGGTCGCGCTGGAGGCGGTGCGGGCGAGCGGTCCGCTGCTGGACCGGGTGGTGGCCGAGGGCGGGGTGATCGCCGCGGCGGTCACCGCCCTCATCGTGTACGCCGCTCCGGCGCTCCTCGGGGCGCTCGTCGGCGGGGTGGGCGCGCGCCGCGCCGCCGCCTTCTCGGTGGTCGCCCTCGTGGTGCTGCGTCTGGCCACGCAGGTTTCGCCGGCCTTCCTGCTGGGGACCACGCTGGCGGCGGTGGCGGTGGCCGCTGTCGTTCTGGTGGTACGACAGGCCGCGCTCGCCCCGTCCGATCCCGTCTCCGCGGTCACCGGCCTGGTGCTCGGCGGCGCCGCCGACGTGGCGCTCCGCGCGCTGCTGGCGACGTGGGACCCGGTGTGGCGGCCGGGAATCATCCCGTGGGTTGTGGTGCTTCTGGAGTGCGCCGTGCTCGTCTACGCGCTGGCTCAGGCCCAGCGTCAGCTGTCGCGCGCCCGCGACCGGCGCGTCCCGGTGGGCCGGGTATGGCTGGTCGGCGTGCACCTGGCGCTGACCACGTTGGTGCTGGGCAGCCCGGCGTTCCTCGCGTCCGCCACGTCGTCAGGCCCCGGACCCGGACTGGGGCTGCCGTTCGCCGCGGTCGCGTTGCTCGTGGGTTCCCTGTTCGCCGTCGAAGCGTTGAGTCGCTCGGCGCTGCCGGGCGGATCCGGTCGCTGGAGCGACCTGTCGGGCGCCAAGGCTGGCGGGATCGCCGCAGGGCTGCTGGTGCTGTCGGTCTCGGTCGCGCTGTTGGCCAGCGGGATCTGGGTGGTGCCGGCGGTGCTCGTGGGCCAGGTGACGGCCGCGTTGGCGCTGGCGCGGGCGCTGAGCGTGAGCTTGGCCCCCCGCGCCGCTCCCGAACCGGACGAAGCGTGGGACCGCGCCGAGCGGCGGGCTGCCGAGAGGCTCGACCGGCTCGACTTCTCACCGGACGACGGCGACCTGACGCTGACGCGCGTGCGGGTGTTCGGTACCCGAGCGGCGGTCGGCTTCGGGCTGGCAGGGCTCGGCGCGGGCCTCGGGTACATCCTCGTGGTGCTGCTCTACCAGATCCATTACGAGCTGTCGTTGCCGTTCCCGAACTGGTTGATCGTCGTCGCCGCAGCGGCGCTGCTAGGCGGGGCCGGGCTGGGTGAGCGCGCGTGGGCGCGCGATGCGCTGCCGAGTCCTCCTAGGGATTCTCGTCCGGGGTCTGGTCGGGACTCTGCTCCGGATTCTGGTCGGGATTCGCGTCGCGATGAGCGGGCCGCCAAACGGGGTGGCCTGGCGCCGCTCGCGGCACTCCCCGCGGTGCTGCTGCTGGCGCCGGTGATCCTGCTGGTCACCACGCCGGCGCCCGCGAAGCCGGCCGCCACGTCCAGCACCTTCCGGATGATGAGCTGGAACCTGCACTACGCCGTCAACGGCGCCGGAGCCGTCGACCCGGAGGCGATCGCCGTCGCCATCGAGAAGCAGCGCCCCGACGTGGTGATGCTGCAGGAGGTGAGCCGCGGCTGGCCGATCGGCGGGCTGCTGGACGGCGCGGAGTGGCTGTCACGGCGGTTGGGGATGCCGTACGTGTGGGCGCCGGCCGCCGACGGGCAGTTCGGCAACGTGATCCTGTCCCGGCTCCGGATCACCGAGGCTCAGGCGGCGCCGCTGCCGCAGGGCGACGGCAGCATGGAGCGGTCGTACGCCACAGCCACCGTGGAGTTGCCCGGCGGGCGCACCGTCCAGATGATCGACGTGCACCTGGCGCACCGCGAGAACGGCGGAGCCACGCGCGCCGCGCAGCTCAAGGTGCTGCTCGACAGATGGGGCGAGGAGTCTCCCGCGGTGATCGCCGGGGACTTCAACGCGACACCGGGCTCGAAGGAGATCAAGCAGCTCACCAGTCTCGGTCTGGTCAGCGCGCAGGACACGACCGGGCACAGCGGCATGCTCACCTCTCCCACCGACCGGCCGCAGCATCGGGTGGACTGGATCTTCGGCACGCCGGACGTGCACTTCGAAGACTTCGCCCGCCCCGGCGTGCGCACCTCGGACCACTTCCCACTGGCGGTCACAGTGGTCGTCGGCTGACCCCGGCCGCGTCACCTGACTCGCCCCAGGGCGGTTGAAAGGACGTGGCGGCGTCTCGGGGACGGTCCGCCCTTCACCCCGGAGGCGGTCATGTTCTCGCTGCGCACCCGTCGCGGGCGGCTCGTCGGCGGGCTGGCCGGGATCGTGCTCGGACTCGTCCTGTGGCTGGCGCCCATCGCGCGCGCGGACACCGCTGGCTACCACCACCTCGGCGCCGTGAGCGCCGGAGCGTGGACCGGCGTCGTAGGCCGGCTGCAGGTGCGCGACCCCGCAGTGCGCGCCGGAACGTACGACTTCGTGGCGGCCAGGTTCATGGTGAAGCAGCACCTCGACGGTGGTGGCGTGGCGTGGCGTGGCTGGAGGCAGGCTGGTCGGAGAACGGCTGGCGTTCCGGCAGGGGACAGGTCGTCTACACGTACGACAGTCAGGCTGGTGAGTGGGTCTTCCACGAGCGCTATCCGATCGCCGACGGGGACCGGATCTGGATTCACCTGGAGTCGGCCTCCGGGCGTGCCACCGGCGCCGTGGAGTGGACGGCGTGGCTCTGGTGGCGCGGCGAGTGGCGGGAGCTGGCGACGGTGTCGCTGCCGGCCGGCGGGCGGGCGCAGGTCGAGGAGTTCGTGGAGGTGCACGTCGACGGGCGGGCCGGCGGCGCGTTCGCGGTGCCGCGGATCGAGGTCGACAACGTGTGGCTCCGGGGCGGCGACGGCGAGAGCTCGCCGTGGCGTGGCGAGGTGGACACCGCCGTCGCGGACAGCCGGGGCCGGTACTGCGTGGACTGGCGGCAGCGGTACGACACCTGGTCCGCCGGCGACTGCTGACCGGGCCGCTAGACGCCGGAGTAGGAGTGCAGGCCCTCGATCACCAGGTTCACGACGAACAGGTTGATCATCATGGTGATCCAGCCGACCACCGCGATCCACGCCGCCGTGCTCCGCCGCCAGCCGGCCGTGGCCCGGGCGTGCAGGTACGCCGCGTACACCACCCAGCTGATGAACGCCCACGTCTCCTTCGGGTCCCAGCCCCAGTACCGGGTCCACGCTTCCTCGGCCCAGATCGCGCCCGCGATGATCGCGAACGTCCAGATCGGGAACGCCAGCGCGTGCAGCCGGAACGTGATGCGCTCCAAGGTCTCCGCCGCCGGCAGCCGCACGCCGAGCGTGACCGGGAACTGGAGCCTGGGTTCGGCGATCGGCTCGCCGGATGAGTCGGCCCGGCTGCCGGGGGGCGCGGTCACCACGTCGTAGCGGTCCCGGATCAGGTAGAGCGCGGCGGCCACGAAGCCGGTGAGCAGGATGCCGGTGGCGATGATCGCGGCGCTCACGTGGATCTTCAGCCAGTACGAGTTCAGCGCCGGCACCAACGGGCCCGCGTCGGTGTAGAGCCGCACCGCGGCGAAGCCGAGGAGCAGCACGACGACCAGGGTGACGAACACCCCGAGGTGGCGCACTGGCCTGCGGAACGCGACAGCGATCCACGCCACCACGCCGACGAGGCAGATCGCGATGGTGAACTCGTACATGTTGCCCCACGGCACCCGGCCGGCGGCGAATCCGCGCGCGGTCAGGCTGCCGGCCTGGGTCAGCGCGCCGAGCACGGTCAGCCACAGCGCGGCCTTGCCGAGCAGCACCGCGTGCCGGGGCGACACGG
>WHSM01000350.1 GCA_009380105.1 Micromonosporaceae bacterium | reverse complement strand
GGCGACGGGCGGACCGGCGAGGACGTCACGCCGAACGTCAAGACGATCCAGCAGGTCCCGGACCGGTTGACGCCCAGTGAGGAGTTCGGCGTCCCGGAGCTGGTGGAGATCCGCGGCGAGGTCTACTTCCCGGTGGAGCTGTTCGGCGAGTTGAACGCGCAGCTCGTCGAGCAGGAGCACAAGCCGTTCGCGAACCCGCGCAACGCGGCCGCTGGCAGCCTGCGGCAGAAGGACCCGCGCGTCACGGCGACCCGGCCGCTGCGGCTCGTGGTGCACGGGCTGGGCAAGCGTCGCGGCTTCGAGCCGACCCGGCAGTCGGAGGCGTACGAGGCGCTCAAGGCGTGGGGGCTGCCGATCAGCAAGAGCTGGAAGGTGGTCTCGTCGCTGGACCAGGTGCGCGAGTTCGTCGGCTACTACGCCGAGCACCGGCACGCCGTGGAGCACGAGATCGACGGCGTGGTGGTGAAGGTGGACAGCGTGGCGCAGCAGCGCCGGCTGGGCTCCACGAGTCGCGCTCCGCGCTGGGCGATCGCGGTCAAGTACCCGCCGGAGGAGGTCAACACCAAGCTGATCGACATCCGGGTGAACGTGGGGCGCACGGGCCGGGTGACTCCGTACGCGGAGCTGGAGCCGGTTCTGGTGGCCGGGTCGACCGTGGCGTACGCGACGCTGCACAACGCCGAGGAGGTCAAGCGCAAGGGTGTGCTGATCGGGGACACGATCGTGCTGCGCAAGGCGGGCGACGTGATTCCGGAGGTGGTCAGCCCGGTGGTGGATCTGCGCGACGGCGACGAGCGCGAGTTCGAGATGCCGACCCACTGCCCGGAGTGCGGCACGGAGCTGTGGCGCGAGAAGGAGTCCGACGTCGACATCCGCTGCCCGAACAGCCGGTCCTGCCCCGCGCAGCTGCGGGAGCGGCTGTTCCACCTGGCTGGGCGCGGCGGCTTCGACATCGAGGTGCTCGGCTACAAGGCTGGCGTCGCGCTGCTGGAGTCCGGCGTGGTGAGCGACGAGGGCGACCTGTTCTCGCTCGAGGAGGAGGCGCTGCGCACGTGCCCGTTCTTCGTGAACAAGGACGGCTCGCTGTCCAGCAACGGGGCCAAGCTGCTGGCGAACCTGGAAGAGGTGAAGCGGCGGCCGCTGTGGCGGGTGTTGGTGGCGTTGTCGATCCGGCACGTCGGCCCGACGGCGGCGCAGGCGCTGGCGCTGCAGTTCGGCTCCATCGACAGGATCCTGGCGGCGAGCCAGGAGGAGATCGCGGCGGCCGACGGGGTGGGTCCGACGATCGCGGAGTCCATCGTCGACTGGTTCGGTGTGGACTGGCACCGCGAGGTGGTCGAGAAGTGGCGCGCGGCAGGCGTGCGCATGGCCGAGGAGCGCGCCGACGAGCCGCGTCCGTTGCAGGGGCTGACGGTGGTGATCACGGGCAGTCTGGAGACGTACTCCCGGGACGAGGCGAAGGAAGAGGTGCAGCGCCAAGGCGGCAAGGTCGCGGGCTCGGTGTCGAAGAAGACCGACTTCGTCGTGGTGGGGGAGTCGCCGGGTTCCAAGTACGACAAGGCGGTTCAGCTCAAGGTTCCGGTGTTGGACTCCGATGGGCTCCGGGTGTTGCTGGAGCAGGGGGCCGACGCCGCCCGGGAGCAGGTCCAGGCGCCGAGCGGCGCCGAGCCAGATAGCGCTGAGTAGCCGCTGAATCGCTTACGGTCAGCCATTGTCAGATTAGCGACATGTTGCGGCCTGATTACTTGGCGTCACGCCAGATTACGGAACGGGCACACATCATGCTCCGGGTCAGACCTCGCCCGAACACGTTGCGCGATACTCCGGAAGTGCACCGTCACCGCCCCTCTGCGACCTCGTTTCTCACGGCGAAGGCGTAGCGCCACACTCCGGCTCTGCCAGCGGCGGACCTCAGACCTATGTGGAGGCCAGTCTCTGGAGGCGACACCCGGATCGGGGGCGGCGACGCGGCTCGGGGAACCCGGTCGGCAACGGCGCCCCGGGGCAGACGGTGGAGGGGGCGGATGCAGCCGACGTCGCTGAGGAACTCCGCGCCGTCCGAGCGCGCAGGGCGCTTCTACGCCTACCTGACCGTGGTGATCGCGGCGGCCCTCGCCGTCGCGGCGCCGTTCCTTGCCGATGTGCCGTCGGCGGCAGCCGAGGCTCCCGTCGCGTTCTGGCTGATGGCCGTGCTGGCGCTGGTGCTCGACACCCGGCCGTTCGTGACGCCGGGTCCTCGCCAGTCGGCGGCCGTCTACCCGTCCGTGTGCTTCGTCTTCGCGATCATGCTGATGTGGGGGCTCGGGCTCGCCGTCGTGACCCTGGTGGCGCTGGTGGCCGCGCACGCCTGGCTGCACGGCCGGTCCGCGACCCGCACGGCCTTCAACCTGGGTCAGTACGTCGCGTCGTTCGGCGTGGCGCACGGGGTGCTCGCGGGCCTCGGCGGTCTGCCGCTCCTGCCGGTGGGATGGCGCCAGGTCGCGGTGCTGGCGCTCGCCGCGGCGGCCTGGTTCGTCACCAGCCACCTGCTGGTCTCCACCGCGATCTGGCTGCGGTTCGGCGGTGACTGGCGGCGGATCGTGCGGCGCTCGGCCGGGTACGAGGCGCTGTCGTGGATCGGGCTGCTCCTGCTCGCCCCGCTGGTCGTCGCCGCCGCTGACCAGAGCACCTGGCTGGTGCCGCTGGTGGTGGCGCCGTTGTACGCCGCGCACCGCGCCGCCCGGCTGTCCCAGGAGCATGAGCAGTTGGCGCTGCTCGACTCGCTCACCGGGCTGGCGAACCGCAAGGCGCTGCGGCTCCGCATCGACAGCGAGATCGCCGGCCACGTCGAGCGGGTCGCCCGCCACGCGGCGAGCCGCGCGGGCGCGACCGGGGAGGCGCCCGAACGTCTCCTGGCGCTGCTGCTGCTCGACCTGGACCGCTTCAAAGACGTCAACGACACCCTCGGCCACGGCGTCGGCGACCGGCTGCTCGTCGAGGTGGCGCACCGGCTCTCCCGCGAAGCGGACCCCGACCATGTGGTGGCGCGACTCGGCGGTGACGAGTTCGCGATCCTGGCCCCCGACCTCGACGAGGCGGCCGCCATGAAGTTGGGCCAGCGGATCGGGCTCCTGCTGTCCGAGCCGGTGCAACTCGACGGCATGCCCTTGGACGTGCACAGCTCGATCGGGGTGGTGACGTACCCGGAGCAGGGGGAGGACTACGCGACCCTGATGCGCCACGCCGAGGTCGCGATGTATCAGGCGAAGGCGCGCGGCGACACCGTGGCGACGTACCTGCCCGAGGCCGACCACCACACTGCCGAGCGGCTCGGCCTGCTGGGGGAGTTGCGCCACGCGCTGGAGTCGCCCCGCGACTCCGGAATCGAGCTGTACTACCAGCCGCAGGTGGCGATCGCGTCCGGAGAGGTGGTCGCGGTGGAGGCGCTGCTGCGCTGGCGGCATCCGGAACGCGGCAACATCAACCCGGAGGAGCTGATCCGGATCGCCGAGCACAGCGCGGTGATGCGCCTGCTCACCTTCCACGTGCTCGGCGAGGTGACCCGGCAGCTCGCCGCGTGGGCCGCCGAAGGGCTCGTCGTGCGGGCGGCGGTGAACGTCAGCGTGCGGGATCTGCACGCCCCCGATTTCGCCGACCACCTCGCCGCGCTCCTGGACGACCATCAGCTGAAAGCCGCGCAGGTGCAGTTGGAGATCACCGAGGGCGCGCTCATGGCGGATCCACGCCGTGTGCTCGCCACCTTGCGCCGCCTGGACGAGTTGGGGGTGGCGCTGAGCCTGGACGACTTCGGCACGGGCTACTCCTCGATGCTGCATCTGCGCCGGCTGCCGCTCGCCGAAGTCAAGATCGACCGGTCGTTCGTGCTCGGCATGGCCAACGACGACGACGACGCCTCGATCGTGCGGTCGATCATCGAGCTGGCCGGGGCGCTGGGTCTGCGCGTGGTCGCCGAGGGCGTGGAGGACGAGCGCACCTGGCGGCGGCTCGCGGCGCAGGGCTGTCACGTGGCGCAGGGCTGGTTCTACGCTCGCCCCATGCCGGCCGGCGAGTTGCCGGGGTGGCTGGCCCAGTATCGCCCGCCGCGCCTGTTGCGCTCCGCGTCCCGTGCGGATGTCGCCACCTGAAGGTTCGCGCTCGCTAGCGAATTCTCCTCCATTGGTTGGTTGAATCCAGAATTCCGGAAATGGAAGGCCGATTCCTCCAGACAATGCATTCTAGCGCGGATTTGCGCATACCTCCCGGAAGATTGTTGCGATTCGGATGTCTATTCCGCCACCGACCCGCGGCGGGAACTACCGTCACCTCTTGTGGGGGAATCAGAAAGGGCAACTAGAGGCTCCTGAAAGGAGGGGGCCATGACACAGCGCAGAACCCTACTCGTGCCCGCGCTGATCGGGGTGTTCACATTGGTCGGAGCGGCGTGCGCGCCAGCGGAGGAGACCGGCGACTTCGAGCCGGGCCCGCTGGGCGCGGTGACGATCGCTCCCGACGCGCCCATCAAGATCGGCTCCATCCAGGCGATCAGCGGCGACACCGCCAGCCTGGGCACGGACCAGGTGCGCGCCATCGAGGTCGCCATCGCAGACAGAGGCACGTTGCTCGACCACGATGTCGAGCTACAGAGCGAGGACGATCAGTGCAAGGCCGAGGGCGGGACCACGGCCGCCCAGAAGCT
>WHSM01000601.1 GCA_009380105.1 Micromonosporaceae bacterium | reverse complement strand
GCGGAGGATCGTCAGAGCTTCCTGCCACCGCTGCCTGGCCGCAGCGGCGCGGCCCATGGCCAGGAGCGTCTCACCCAGGCTGGTCAACGCCCGGGCCTCCCACAGGGTCTGCCCAGACTCCCGGAAGGCGAGGAGGCTGCGCTCGGCCAACTCCACGGCGTCCGGATGCCGCTGTTCGGCATGGGCGACGTCGCTCAGCCCGAGCAGGGCGAGCGGCGCGCTGCGTTGGTAGCCGAGCCGTTCGAAGATCGCCAAGCTCCGCTCCAGGCAGTCCCGTGCCGCGGGCAGTTGGCCCTGCTCGCGGCACAGGTCCCCGAGGCTTCGCAGCGTGTACGCCTCGGAGAGCTCCGAACCGAGTTCCCGGTCGAGCGCCAGAGCGTCCGAGTAGCACGACCTCGCTTCGTCGAAGCGACGCTGGTCGCGGCGGACGTCGCCGAGGACGCAGCAGGCGACGGCTTCCCAACGGCGGTCGTCGAGCGACCGGAGAATGGGCAGGCACGCCTGGATGTGCTCGGCCGCGTCGTCCAGACGCTTCTGGTCCCAGCGCGCCATCCCCAGGTACAGCAGCGCGTACGCCTCGTTGTCACGGTCGTTGAGGCGCCGGCAGAGGTCGAGGTACCGGGTGAAGCACCGGACGGCGTCGTCGGCCAGTCCCTGGTCCCGGTAGGCGCGACCCTGGGCGTACGCGACGAACGCCTCGCCACGCAGGTCGGAGAGCTCGTGGAACACCGGCTGGCACTGGTCCAGACAGCGGCGCATGTCCTCGGCGCGACCCATGTCCAGGTACACGTAGCCCAGCTCGAGCAGGGCGTGGGCACGTTCGTGCCGGTCGTCGTCCCGCAGGCGGTCCAGGCTCTCCTCGTAGTAGGGCACCGCGTCCTGGGGTCGGCCCTGGTCCCAGTACAGGTAGCCCTGGGCGCGGAGCGCCGCGGCCTCGGCACGCCGGTCTCCGCCCGCACGACTCGAGTCGCGCGCCAGGCCGGCCACGTGCGACCAGTCGTCCCAGTAGGTCCGCATCTCGAAGAAGCCTGTGAGGCTGTCGGCGAGGGCGGCGGTGACCGGCCAGAGGCCGGCGGAGTGCGCGTGCTCCACCGTCAGGATCAGGTTGGCGCGCTCGGCGGCGAACCATCCGGCCGGGCTGCCGGACGCGAGCGCCGCCAGGCGCGGATCCAGCGGCCAGCAGCGCAGCGCCTCGCGGCTCTGGAGGGGGCGCCGCCCGGGACGCAGCATCTCGTCCGCCACGCGGGCGAGCGCGGCGTACGCGCCGAGCACGCGCCCCAACGCGGCCCGCTGGTCCTCGCGCCGGTCCTCCTCGTCCAGGCGCTCGACGGCGAACGCGCGAACCAGGTCGTGAAGCTGGTATCGGACCTGGTCGACGCCGTCTCGCCCCGCGACCTGCAGCAGCTGCGCGTCGACGAGTCCCTCGACCAACTCCTCAGCCGCCGCGAGGTCGATGTCGAGCAGCGCCGCCACCGGCCACGCCGGGAAGTCGGGCATGGCCAGCAGACCGAGCGCCCGCAGCGCGTGGCGCTCCGGCTCGGCTCGGCCCTGATAGCTCAACGCGATGCTGGCCCGCACATCGAGGTCCCCCACCTTCAGCTCGCCGAGCCGGCGCCGTTTGTCGGCGAGGCGCTCGGCCAGTTCCGCCACCGACCAGTGCGGCCTGGCGGCGAGTTTCGCGCCGGCCACCCGCACCGCCAGCGGCAGGTGGCCGCACAGCCGGCTGATGCGCTCGGCGGCGGCGAGTTCGCTGGCGAGCCGCTCGGGGCCCGCCACCCGCCCCAACAGCTCCACCGCCTCCTCCGCGCTGAACATGCCGAGATCGACCGTGATCGCGCCTTCGAGTCCGCTCAGCCGGCTGCGGCTGGTC
>WHSM01000021.1 GCA_009380105.1 Micromonosporaceae bacterium | reverse complement strand
GGTGTCGACGGCGCGTTGGCTGAATGTCAGCGCGTCGCCGCGCCGTCCGGCCTCGGCGAGCCGGACCGCGTGGTTGTTCACCGACATCGCCAGGTTGGGTAGGTAGGCCTCGCGGTTGCTGTCGGCCAGTTCCTCGTAGGTGTCGACGGCGCGTTGGCTGAATGTCAGCGCGTCGCCGCGCCGTCCGGCCTCGGCGAGCCGGACCGCGTGGTTGTTCACCGACATCGCCAGGTTGGGTAGGTAGGCCTCGCGGTTGCCGTCGGCCAGCTCTTCTCGCAGGTCGACGGCGCGTTGGCTGAATGTCAGCGCGTCGCCTCGCCGTCCGGCGTTGGCGAGCCGTAGGGCGCGTGTGCTGTGGATGGCGGCGATCTCGGCGGGGTTGTCGGTTCGTTGGAGCCTGTGTTCGGCGAGGCGTTCGGTGATTTCGGCGGAGCCGATGTCGAGGTCGATGTGGCGGTCCGGCAGGTGGGGTTCGATGGCTTCAAGGACGGCGATGATGCCGGTGTCACTGTCGTCTTCAGGGTCGAGGCGGGCCAGGGCGGTAACGGCCGCGGACCCGGCGGCCAGGGCGAGTTGGGGGTGGTCGCGCAGCAGCGGATACAAATGTCCGGCAGCGATGTGCGGCCATCGGCGGGCGGTCTCGACCAGCATCGTGATGGCTTGGCGGGCCGAGGCGACTTGTGGCCGTTGCTGTGTGGCGTCCGCGCCCCGGCACCGTGGGCACCGGTCGGGAGTGTCGGGCGTCTTTGAGCCTGGTTCGGCGGGCTCGGCGGCGGGGCACAGCAATGCGGCCACCCTCGTAGCGGCCCACCAGTCGGGCTCGGCTCCGTTATAGGCCCATGGGTCTGGGGGCGGGTAATAGGCACCGGCGTCGGGCAGGGCGGGGGTTTGCAGGGCGAGGAAGTCTTCGGCCAGCCGGTCAGGGGACAGCGGCCGCAACACGCTGGCCTCACCGCCGGGCAGGTAGAACGAGGCGTGGGCGTCGATGAGCCCCTCGGCGTCTGAGAGCGTTGCGGCCAGCCCCACCCGTTTGAGCACCGCCACAGCGGGGTCGGGTCGCAGCGGCCCGGCGAGGGCGGCGGTGTAGACGATGCGCGCCATCTGCTTCGGGCGCACCTCGACCCGGCTGTTCGTGTGCGCGGCGGCCCAGGCGTCGCGTTCCCGGCCGAGCAGGTAGGCGGCCAGCCGGTGCGGCCCGCCTTCTGGCCGCGCGCGGCCATCAGCGAGGTGGCGGTGATAGACCTCTGCCAACGCGGCCATGTGCACCGACAGCACCTGCCGGTAGGCGTCGGTCGCGAGGTTCGCCGGGGCCCGGATAGCCGCGGGGTCTTCGACCGGCAGGTGCTCGGCGAACGCGGCAGCCGCGGCGGCGAAGACCCGCGACCGGTCGACAGACTCCTCGGCCAACGGCGGCAGCGGCACCGCGCCGACATCGGCCCCCTGCTCGCCCAGCTCGTGGGCCAGGCCCTGCCACCAGTGCCCGGCCGGGCGTGACAACAACAGCAACCGCACCGGCGCGGCCGACCCGCGCAGATCACCTACCAAGGTCAACAGGTCCTCAGCCGGCCACCGTTCTGCGTAGTCGACCACCACCAGCAGCCCCCGGAACGCGGCGGCGTCGGCGTCAAGGCCACCGCCGGCGACGCGGCCGACACGCCCCCGCTGCGTCCCGTGGCGTGCCTGCACTGCCAGCCACCCGGCCGACGCGCGGGCGAACTGCGCGGCGAGGCGGGTCTTGCCCTGCCCACCCGGCCCATGAAGCAGCCGCACCGACAAACCCGGCCACATCGCCTCGCCCCCGCCGCCGTCAACTCGCGGAGCGTCGCGCCACGCTGTGAGGACATCCAACACCGGTTTCCGACGCCGCTCATCGAAGGGCACCACCTCGTTGTCCGCGGCCAGCAGCCAACTCGGCCGCGCCACCACATTGTCCAGACGAGCCGGCGGCGGCCACGGCCCCGCCCGGTACACCTCCCGGTCCACCACGAAGGTCACGTCCCCATGAACCTCGCCGACCTGGCAGATGTCGCCACCGGCGAACACACCCGCCAACAACTGCGTGCGGGAGAACCCCCCGCCGACGCGGCGCCTAGCCAATGCCGGTGGTGAAGTCGCCGTCAACCGACTCGATCTGGTTGATGTCCCGCCCCGCGGACGATCCGCTGATCGACTGGCCATCCCGGCCGGCCGGCGGGTGCCGCAGCGCCAGCCACACAGTCACCCCCAACGCGATCACGCCGAGGAAGAAACTCAGCACCCCAGCCCAAGCGCTCGCCGTCTGCAAACCCTCCCGGGCGAAGAACACGCCAAGCCCGACCAGAACCACACCACCGACAGCCACCGCCGCCAACACCGGAACGCGACGCGAACCCACCATGGTCATCAATCGTGGCCACAAAGGGCGAGTCACGCCAGCCCCCACTCCACTTGTCGCATAGCGGACACCCAGCACTCACCCCGGCCCTGCGTCCGCCAACCCAAACACCGGGGGTCGCCATCACCGTCAGCGAGCCCTGAAGGTGCCTTCGCCCACGTCACCATGCCAGAGCCCTTCCCGGATGTGGCTCAGATCAACACCGAAGCCGGCGTCCTCTACGTGGAAATGCCGGAAGCTGCTCGATTTGCTGAGGCGTACACTCGCCTCGAAAAGGATGCCCTCGATGTGGACGACTCACGCGCGTTCATCAAGCGGATGGAGCAGCTTGAATGACCAGCACGGCCTCTGACGGTGTCAGTCGCGACGACTTGGCCGGCGTGCGGTGGCACGTCAGCAGCCGCAGCACTAGCGGCGGAAGCAACTGTGTCGAGGCCGGACCGCTCAGCGATGGCACCGGCCGTGTCGCCGTACGCCACAGCAAGCACCCCGACGGGCCGTGCGTCATCTACACCCCCACCGAGTGGGCCGCCTTCGTCGCAGGTGTCAAGGACGGCGAGTTCAACTTCGGTGCCGCGTAGCCACAAGCCCGCGGTCACCAACAACGCCTGCTCGCCCGGCCGTTCGGTCTCATGCCACGAGGGAGGCAGCCGGACATGCCAGCAGTGGCATCAACACGTCCTTTCGATCCACTAATCCACCTCGACGGCCTCTGGACGCTTGAGCTGGCCCAGCGCTTTCTGCCGATCGACGGCATGCCCCCAACTCGATACGAAGCCGCGGACGGAAAGCTGGTCATGAGCCCACGAGACGGCAGCGCGACCAGTTGGGCGGCGTTCCGCCTGGGATTCCTCCTTGACGAACCTGCCCGAGCCGCCGGCCACGCGGTCTACTCCGCACTCGATGTGCGCACCGACCTCAAGGGCTGGATCGAACCCGATCTGGTTATCCTGCGGAAGCCGGTCCGACAGCAGACCTGGATCGAGCCGGACCAGGTGCTCTGCCCGGTCGAGATCATCTCGCCGTCCTCGCGGCGTCGGGACCAGATCGACAAGCCGATCATCTGCGCCAGGCTCGGCATCCCGTACTTCCTGCACGTCGACATCCGCGGCGACGAGGTGCTGGTGGAACTGCTCCACCTGGCAGACGGCGGACACACCACCCACGCCAAAGCCCTCTCAGGGCAGAGGTTCGAGGTCAGCGACCCGTTCCCCATCTCCTTCGACCCAGCAGTCCTCCTCGAACCTGACAGTCGAACCCTTCAGCGCCTCAGCTTCGGCAGGGGCGCTCGCCCGCTGGCGATCCCACGGCACGCTCCAAGATATGGGGGTGCACTTTTATAAAGTGCACCCCCATATCCCACGTCGGCGAGAGACACCCTGGAGCCCCAAGAAACCCACCGACATCGGCGCTGCGCTGGTGACAGGCCATACTGGGAGACATGGGGAAGCCCCGAATCTTGTATGCCGACCGCCGGCCTTATGTCGTGGCGGACAGCTTGGATGAGCTGACCGGGCCGGTGCGTGGCGTGGTCGAGTTGCCCTTGCGTCTGGACTGGTCGGAGCAGGGCCGCTACCGCCTTGACGACGTGCGCGAACTGAGCGTCATGTACGAACGCGTACTGCGCGAGGCGATGGACGTCGACGACCTCCGCCGCTTCGTCAACGGAGCGATGCTGCGGAACGTGTGGCGTCGGCTCTTCCTCCCCCGCCGGGTCCGGGACCTGTGGGAGCAGCGTTTCCCCCAGTTGACACAAGCGGCCTGAGCCAGGATGGACCCTTTTCACCAGCGGCTGGCCCAGGTCGGCCTACGAGCGGTCGCGCGATACGGGTTCTGCCTCGCTGGCGGTTACGCCGTGCAGGCACACGGCTTTGTCGAACGCCGCTCCGAGGACGTCGACCTGTTCACGACCGCTGATGCCGAGAAAGACTTCCCCGCAGCCGTGCAAGCTCTCGTCGACGAGCTTCGCGGCGACGGCCTCGACGTCAACATCGCCCGCGAAGGACCGACGTTCGCACGCCTCGCCGTCACCGAACCAACCAACGGCGCCACGGCCCGGGTGGAGCTTGGTGTCGACTGGCGCGCCTACCCGCCGACCATGCTGGAGATCGGGCCGGTGCTGCACTCCGACGACGCCGTCGCGAACAAGGCGTGCGCGCTGTTTGGGCGAGGCGAGGTCCGGGACTACATCGACGTCGACGGAATCCTGCGATCGGGCCGCTACGGCATTCCCCAACTGCTCCAACTCGCCGCCGACCACGACCCTGGGTTCGACGCCCAGATGTTCGCCGAGGCGCTCCTGGCCGTGCGGCGGTTCGCTCCGGCCGCCTTCGAACCGTACGGACTGTCAACCGCAGACGTCGCAGCCCTCACCGAGCGCGTCACCGGCTACGCCCAACAGGTGTCCGCCTCATCCGCGTAAGGCGCGCATGGGGGGCCAACTCACGCATCTCCGCGGTCGTGAGTGAGACTGGAGCTGCGCCAGCGGCGCAGCGCGTGTGCGGAGGCCAGAACAGCCGCTCCGGTGAGGGCCCCTAACATGAACGCGCGTCCCCCGCTGACAGACGCGCGCCCACTCATGGCCGGCATGGCGGGCTGAGCAGGCGGAGCGGCCGGAGTCAGCGGCGCCGGCGGGCGTGCTTCGGGGCCGCGTCGCGGCGCGCAGGCACTGCGCGGTGGTCATGTCGCCGAGGTCCCATTTGGCGACCTCGTGGTGCTCTACCCGGACGTTGTGCCCAGCGACGACTGGCAGGAAGCGTCCCACGTAGCGCTGGTGGTCGAGATCGCATCCGATTCCACGGCGGCTTACGGCAAGGGCACCAAGACGATCAAGTACGCCGAAGCCGGCATTCCCGCGTACTGGAGAGTCGACCGCGACGGTTCCATCACCGTGCACGCGCTGATGGACGAGGCCCAGTACGGGATCGTCGCGACCGTCAGACCTGGCGCCACATGGTCCGCGTCTTTCCCCTTCAGAGTGACCCTCGATCCGGATGCCCTCACTGCTGACCTGTGACGAGAGGTCCGGTGCGGCGTGGTGCAGCGCCCGCTGACGGCAGGCTGCTCGAAGTGTGAGCCCATGCCTTGCATGTCGGGTGCCGATGTGTCAGCGTCGGCGGCTACGTTGTGCCGCATGCTTGTGGCGCTTCACGCCGACCCTGCCGACGTTGCCGCTGTCGTGGGTCACGGCGTCTATATGAGAGGGCTTCAGTACGCGCAGCGGGACGCGGTCGCTGAGATGTCCTGGGAGTCCCCGGAGATGCTGACCGGATTCGTACACGGCAGCCGTGACCAGATCTACCAGACGGTCGTCCATTTCTCCGCCATGGGCGGCCCCGTGCTGCGGTTTCAGGGCGGAGTGTGCAGTTGCCCCGTCGGGGACGACTGCAAGCACGTGGCGGCGCTGGCCCTGACCGCCATGGACGTCGAGAACGGCGACGAAGCAGGCGACCAGGAATCACAGCCGTGGGAGCAGTCGCTGGGTTCGCTGCTGGCCGTCGGGTCCGCCGACCCCGGCGGCCGGTCGGGCCGGGCCGCCGCCACGCCGCTGGCGATCGAGCTGTCGCTGCACATGGACAGCCCTGCCCGGCGACGCGGCGCGAGGGCCGACACACCGGCGGACGTGCGGCTTCGGGCCCGGTTGGTGGAGCCGGGAAAGAACGGCTGGATCGGCGGCTCGTTGAGCTGGTCCCGGCTCGCCACGCTGGACCATTACGGAGGCTATGTCGCCGCCCAGGTGCGGGTGTTGCGTGAGCTGCACGCGGTCCACCAGGCGCACAGCGACCGGGCGCCGTACTACTACCCGTACATGTCTGACGCGAAGTGGCTGGACCTCAACGGCTTCGAGTCCCGGCAACTGTGGCCGATGCTTGAGGCGGCCGTCGCCGTCGGCGTGCGGCTGGTCCACGCGCGCAAACGATTCGGCGATGTTGCGCCGCCCAGCGCGGCGGAGGTCTGCCTGGATGTCACGGCCCAGGAGGCCGGTCCGCTGACAGTGCGCCCGGTAATCCGACTCGACTGCGACGAGGTGGAGCCGACGCCGGTGGCGTTCATCGGCGAGCAGGCCCACGGCCTGGTGTACGTCGACCGCGCGGAGACTGATGCCAGCGGTGACCCGGCGCAGTGGCGTCCAAGGCTCGCCAGGCTGGCGAAAACCGTGCCGCCGTCGCTGCGGAGCATGACGCTGGGGTGTCAGCGGCTTGAGGTTCCCGCCGCTGAGAGCGCCCGGTTCCGCGACGAGTACTACCCCCGGCTGCGGCTGGTCGCCTCGGTGATCTCCTCCGACGAGTCGTTCACCCCACCCGAGATCTCGGGCCCGACGTTGGCGCTGCGGCTGCGTCACGGACCAGAGCACCGCCTTGACGTCGGCTGGGAGTGGGCGTACCAGGTGGGCGATTCCCCGACTCGCGCGCCGCTGCGCCCGGATCCCGGTGACTCGGGCTGCCGCGACCTGGACGCCGAGCGCGCGCTCCTGGCCGGCCTGGACGTGTCACTTGAGCGGTTCGGGCTGCTCGCCGCCGGTGCCGCGCAGGCCAACGATCCGCTGCTGGCGCTGGCCCCGCACACGGAGTTGCGCGGCCTGGACGCCATGCGGTTCGCCACCGAGGCGCTGCCCCTGCTCGCCGACGCGCCAGGCGTCGCCGTCGAAGTCAGCGGGGAGCCGGTCGAGTACCGCGAGGTGACCGACTCGCTTGCCATCGCCGTGTCCACCAGCGAGACAGCCGGCGAGACGGATTGGTTCGACCTCGGCGTGGAGATCACAGTCGACGGACGGCAGGTGCCGTTCGCGGACGTGTTCACAGCGCTGGCCGCCGAACAGTCGCATCTCATGCTCGCCGACGGGTCGTACTTCTCCCTGGAGAAACCCGAGTTGCGGTCGCTGGCGAAGCTGATCGACGAGGCGCGGGCGCTGGTCGACTTGCCCGGCGGCGGGTTGAAGATCAGCCGGTTCCAGGCCGGGCTGTGGGACGAGCTGGCCCAGCTCGGAGTGGTCAGCCACCAGGCGGAGGCATGGCGACGCCAGGTCGACGGCCTGCTGTCGATCGGCTCCGTGGAGTCGCCGGGGCTGCCGGCGCTGCTGCAGGCGCAACTGCGGCCGTACCAGAAGCAGGGGTTTGAGTGGCTGGCGTTCCTCTGGCAGCACCAACTCGGCGGCATCCTCGCCGACGACATGGGGCTCGGCAAGACACTGCAGTCCCTGGCGCTGATCTGTCACGCCAAGCAGACCGACCCCGGCATCCCGCCGTTCCTCGTCATCGCGCCGAGCAGCGTGGTGTCGAACTGGGCAGCCGAGTCGGCCCGGTTCGCACCGCATCTCAGCGTCGTCACGGTCACGGACACGCTGCGCCGACGTGGCCAGACCCTCGACGAGATCGCCTGCGGCGCCGACGTGGTCGTCACCTCGCACACCCTGTTCCGGCTCGACTTCGACGACTATTCCGAGGGCTCCTGGTCAGGGCTGGTCATAGACGAGGCCCAGTTCGCCAAGAACCACCAGTCCAAGATCTACCAGTGCGCCCGCCGGCTGCCAGCGCCATTCAAGCTCGCGATCACCGGCACCCCGATGGAGAACAACCTGATGGAGCTGTGGTCGCTACTGTCGATCACCGCCCCCGGGTTGTTCCCCAGCCCGACCCGGTTCCGCGACTACTACGCCCGTCCCATCGAAAAGCCCCGCCCCGCTGAAAAACAGGGCAGCGCCGAGCTTCTCGCCCAGCTCCGGCAGCGGATCAGGCCGCTGGTCACCCGCCGTGCCAAGGAGCAGGTCGTCGCCGACCTGCCCGCCAAGCAGGAGCAGGTCCTCGACGTCGAGCTGCACCCCCGGCACCGCAAGATCTACCAGACCCACCTGCAGCGGGAGCGACAGCGGATCCTCGGCCTGATCGACGACATGAACGCCAACAGGTTCACGATCCTGCGCTCCCTCACCCTGCTGCGGCAGCTGGCCCTGCACCCCGCGCTGGTCGACGGACAGCACGCCGGTGTGCCGTGCGCCAAGCTCGACGCCCTGCTCGAACAGCTCGGCGAGGTCGCCGATGGTGGCCATCGCGCGCTGGTGTTCTCCCAGTTCACCGGCTTCCTCGCCCATGTGCGCGAACGGCTGGAGGCCGCCGGTTTGGAGCACTGCTACCTGGACGGCAGCACGCGCAACCGCGCGAAGACAATCCAAGAGTTCAAGGACGGCTCGGCGCCGGTGTTCCTGATCAGTCTCAAGGCGGGCGGCTTCGGGCTGAACCTCACCGAAGCCGACTACTGCTTCCTGCTCGACCCTTGGTGGAACCCCGCGACGGAAGCTCAGGCCGTCGACCGCACGCACCGCATCGGCCAGACCCGCAACGTCATGGTGTACCGCCTCATCGCCGCCGACACGATCGAGCAGAAGGTGACGGCGCTCAAGGCCCGTAAAGCGGAGCTTTTCGCCAGCGTCATGGACGACGGCGGCGGCTTCGACGCCAGCCTCACCGCCGACGACATCCGGGGACTGCTCACCTGAGTTGCCTCCGTGACAGGATCACGCTCGCGGCGGCGAGCACCAGGATTCCGCTGAACCGCCCCAGCGGCAGGAACGCGGTCGCCTCCCAGACCATCGGGGCCAGCGCCGACAGCAGCGACAGCGTCGCGGAGACCAGGCCCGAGATCGACAGCCAGCGCGGCAGCATCCCGAAGCGCAGGCCGGCCAGCGACATCGCGCCGACAAGCACGCCCAGCCACACCACGTGGGCGGGCCCGCCAGCGAGGAAGCCGAACAGATGCGCCGGATGCACCACCTCGGCGGCGCGGGAGAACTGGTGGGAGCCGAGCACACCCACCAGCACCGCGGACAGGCCGAAGAACCCTCCGGAGAGCACGCCGCCGGCCTGCGCCACCCCGGCCAACGTCGCGCTGAACGGCCGGATCGCCGCGCTCACCGTACAAGCGAAAGCCACCAGCAGCACCGAGGCGGCGACCTGCCACACCGCCTGTGCCTGAGCCGTGCCCGCGTTGGTTTGGAAGAACTGGCGCACGTCCGCGAGCGGCGCGTCCGGCAGCGGGTAGGAACCCTCGGCGAAGAAAGCGGTCGTGAAGAGTCCCACGACCGTCACCACGCCGAACAGCAGGCCGGTGAGCGCGGCCGGATCGCGGCGCGCGGTGAGTTCGGAACGTGCGGCGAGTGCGGACATGCGTGCCTCCTGGCTTCTCGGTACGGGTTAACGCGACGCGCTCACGCGGAGTTTCGGGTGATGGGCCGATTCCGCGGCGCTGTCGCGATCATGAGCGTGGGCGGCGGCGGGTCGGGGTGCGCGCCCGTAGGATCGCGGGCATGACGCCCGAGGAGGTTGGCGGCCGGCTGGTCGAGCTGCTGGGACCGCCGTGCGAGGCCAGTGTGTCCGGCGGCGGTGGGCACGCCCGCGCCACGGTCGACGTGCCGGCCGGCCGTTGGGCCGAAGCGGTGCGGGCCGCCCGGGACGAGTTGGGCTGCGGCTACTTCGACTGGCTCTCGGCGGTCGATGAGCTGGAGGAGGGCTTCGCCGTCGTGGCGCACGTGTGGTCCGTGGCGGATCGGCACGGGGTGCTGCTGCGGGCCCGCGTCTCTCGCGACGAGCCTCGCCTGGCGTCCGTGGTCGGCCTGTTCCCCGGGGCGTCGTGGCACGAGCGGGAGACCCACGAGATGTTCGGCATCGGCTTCGACGGGCACCCGGACCTGGCTCCGCTGTTGCTGCCGGCGGAGTTCGAAGGCCATCCGCTGCGCAAGGAGTTCGTGCTCGCGTCGCGGGTGGCCAAGCCGTGGCCCGGCGCCAAGGAGCCCGGTGAGTCCCACGCCGCCCCGGCGCGAGGCAAGCGGGCGCCGATGCGGCCGCCTGGCGTGCCGGATCCGAGCGAGTGGGGGCCGCAGGCGCGGCGTACCCCCGAAGAACCTGAAAGCGCCGCCGAGCGGGAGGCGGGCGACCAGGCGCGACCCGCTCCCAACGCCGCCCCGAAAGGCGGTGAGGAGTGATGCCGCTGTGGCTGGAGCTGGCGCTGCGGATCGGCGCGGTGGTGGCCGCGTTCCTGACGCTGCCGCTGATCGTGGGCCAGATGGAGCACAAGGTGATGGCGCACATGCAGGGCCGGCTCGGCCCGATGTACGCCGGAGCGTTCCACGGCTGGGCGCAGCTTGTCGCCGACGGCGTCAAGTTCGTGCAGAAGGAAGAAGTGGTGCCCCGCGCCGCCGACCGGCAGGTGTTCAAGCTGGCGCCGATCGTCGCGCTCATCCCGTACCTGGTGGCGCTGCTGGTGATCCCGCTCGGGCCGGGCGACCTGGTGGCGCAGCCGCTGGACATCGGCCTGTTCCTGGTGCTGGCCATCCTCGGCGTCGGCATCGTCTCGGTGCTGATGGCCGGGTGGGCCAG
This sequence comes from Micromonosporaceae bacterium, assembly GCA_009380105.1. GTDB lineage: Bacteria > Actinomycetota > Actinomycetes > Mycobacteriales > Micromonosporaceae > WHSM01. Next base: position 11,537 of record WHSM01000021.1, on the reverse strand, counting down.
CGCCAACAAGTACAGCCTCCTCGGCGGGTTGCGCGCTGCCGCGCAGCTTCTCGGGTACGAGCTTCCGTTCGTCCTCGCGGCCGCGAGCGTCGCGATGGCCGCCGGCACCCTGTCGCTGACCGGGATCGTGGAGGCGTGGCGGCCGTGGTGGCTGGTGTGGCAGGCCCCGGCGCTGTTCGTGTTCTTCGTGGCGGGGCTGGCCGAGATCCGGCGGCCGCCGTTCGACATGCCGATCGCTGACTCGGAGCTGGTGTTCGGCTACCTCACCGAGTACACGGGGTTGCGGTTCGCGTTCTTCCTGCTCGCTGAGTACGTCGGCATCATCGTGATCGCCGCGCTGACCACCGTGCTGTTCCTCGGCGGGTGGAAGGGGCCGTTCCTGGACGCGGAGCTGGGGTGGCTGTGGACGCTGCTGAAAGTGTTCGCGGTGAGCTTCGTGATCATCTGGCTGCGGGTGGCGTACCCGCGGCTACGTGAGGACCAGTTGCAGCGGCTGTGCTGGCTCGGCTTGGTGCCGTTGGCGCTGGCGCAGCTCGCGCTGACCGCCGGCGTCAAGATCGCGCTGTGAGCACCGACCGCGGCGAAGAGAGAACATCGTCAGCCGTGCGGGCAAGGCGGATGGCGAAGGCGACCCCGCTGGAGCGCCGCGCTCGTCGCACCGGTCGCGGGTCGCTGCGCGGTCGTCTCGTGCTCGCCGATGACTGGGACTCCAACGAAGTCAACGAGGACATTGCCCGCGACTTCGGCTCGACCTCGTGAGTCTCCTGCCCGACAGCCATATCATGCTGTGGGCGGGCGGCGCCCGTCGTGTCGACCCAAGCCGTCAGGCTGCAGGTGTCAGTCGGGGCCCAGGTCGACGTAGGGGTCCATGCCGCCGTCGATGTCGCCGTCCTCAACGCGGCGCTGCTTGATGTCCTCCAGCCAGTCGAACGCGAACCGCCGCAACCTCGCGATCTCGTCAGCACCCAACCCGTACGCTTCGAAAGCGCGATCTGGCATCAGCTCGCTCGCCTCCAACCGGGTCGCGAGGGCGGTGACGAAGAACTCGTCGCTCTGCCGGCTGGCGAGGCGCTCCATGTCCCGGATGCCGTAGAGATCCGCGGCAGCGGCGACATCGATGAGGTCTCGCGGAAACCCACGGTCGGCGAGCGCGCGTGTCTTCATCCCGATCGCGTCATCGAGGTGCACCACCGGGCCGACCCGGAGCATGGCGGCTGGTTGCTGCAGAGCCTCCTTGAGGAGGTCGACCTCGCATGACTCACCGGTATGCGGCTCGCTCGCCATGATCCGTGCGCTCCGCATTGTCACCTCCCATCTGCCGGGTGTTCAGACCCGCGGCGGCGAGGGCAGCGGCGACGTCGTATGCGATCTCGGGTAGTGGCGCACTGTGGATGGTTGCGAAGTCGAGGTCCTGGCTTGCGCGCTCAACGAGGCTGTGTGCGCGGATCGCGTAACCGCCTGCCAGCCAGAGGTCGTAGCGCGCGCAGACCTCGCGAGTCGCCTCGTAGATCCGTCGATGAAAGGCGGGGAACTCCATCAGACTGGGCCGCTGAGGGCGCCAGCGGGCCTCAGCTCAGGCAAACGGTCTTCCCACGCGCGGCTGAGCTGAACGGCGAAGAGTCGGCGAAGATCCGGCCAGCCGCTCACCAGATGATCGGGGTCGAGGTAGCGCTCGGCATCCTGGCGTTGTCCGTTGATCAGGACGATCTGATAGCACATCAGGCGCTCGCGGTAGTCGCCCAGGTCGAACTCCGTCATGCCCGACCAGGCCAGATGCAGCGGCAGGGCCAGGATGCCGTCGGAAGGTCCACGCAGGTCCTCCAGGCGCGCTGGCACCCGCTTCTCGACGCCCTCCCACCGGGACGGCAGCTCCTCGCTTCCCATGCCCGGCAGTATTCCAGCGGGGTGCGACATCCGCCGGCATTGCCCGCGCCCCGACCGGGATCCTTCGGACGCGGCTTCATTCAAGATCGGTGTTCTGGGTACGAAGTCGCAGCGTGGCGCCGGTTTCGTGCCTGAGATCGCGATCTTGGGGTTACGGGACACGTCGCTGGGCCGCTAGTCTGCTCAGCCATGGCAGGGCGGTTCCGGATCGCGGCGGTGGCGAGCGTGATCGTGGCTGCGCTCGCAAGCCCCTCGCCAGCGGCCGCCGCGCCGCCCGCGGCCGCGCCAGCTGTGCCGTGTCCCATCGCCAAGGTCAAGCCGAAACCGAAGCCGCGCCCGCCGTCACCGCCGCCTACGCCGTCGCACGACCCGGCGTGGCGCGCGATCGGCGGCAAAGCGCTGGCCGCCGACGGTCTGGTGATCCCCGACGGCGCTCCCGCGCCTCCCAAGCGGCTGACCGCCAAGTCCTGGCTCGTGGCTGACCTGGACAGCGGCGCGGTGCTGGGCGGGTGTGGCCCGCACGTGCACCGGCCGCCGGCCAGCGTCCAGAAGCTGCTGCTGGCGGCGACGTTCCTGCCGGAGCTCGACCCGAATCAGGTCGTCAAAGTGACGCGGTCCGATCTGGACTTCGAGCCGGGCAGTTCGGCCGTCGGGTTGGTGCCGCGCGGGAAGTACACGGTGCGGACCCTGTGGCGGGGTCTGTTGATGAACTCGGGCAACGACGCCGCCAACGTGCTCGCGCGGCTCGGCGGGGCTGAGGACCGCGTGCCCGGCGCGATCCGCGCAATGAACGCCGAGGCGCGCCGGCTCGGGGCGTACCAGACCCGTGCCGTGACGCCCTCGGGCCTGGATGGGCCGGGCCAGTTCACCAGCGCGTACGACCTGGCGCTGATCGCGCGGGCCTGCTTCGCCCGCGACGACTTCCGCCGGTACGCCGCGACGGAGCGGGCCAAGATCCCGGCCCAGAAGCCGAAGTACCGCGGGTTCCAGATCCAGAACGACAACCGGCTGCTGTTCGAGTACGAGGGAGCGCTCGGCGGCAAGACCGGCTTCACCGACCTGGCCCGGCACACGTTCGTCGGCGCGGCGGAGCGGGACGGCCGTCGGCTGGTCGTCACGCTGCTCGGCGCCGAGCGCCGCCCGTCGCCTACCTGGCAGCAGGGCGCCGCGCTGCTGGACTGGGGATTCGCGCTGCCGGCCGACGCCGCTGTGGGCCGGTTGGTGGAGCCCGGCGAGGTCGAGCGCGCGGCGGCGTCGCGCGCCGCCGGCGCCGGTCCGTCGGCCAATGGGCTCGCCGTCGCGCCTGGCGGCACGGGCGAGCTGCCGTGGTGGGGCGTGGCCGTCGTGCTGGCCTGGATCGTCCTGGTAGCCGCGGTGGCGCTGCTGGCGGTGTCTCGCTGGCGGCGCCCCCGCCGCCGCACGTGAGGCGCAGGCCGGGCGTGGCCGCGCGGGTCGTACCAAGTGACGGGTCTGTTCGCGGATCGCGGCCGCAACGGGCAGGATGGGCAGCATGAGCGACGCAGCGAGCCCCGGCAGGCAAGCCAAGGAGGGCAACGGCATGCCGGGCCTCGGCCTGGCCAAGGGCCTCGCGGTCACGTTTAAGACGATGACCCGGCGGGCGCACACCCGGCAGTACCCGGACGTGGAGCCCGATCTGCCGCCGCGTTCCCGTGGCGTGATCGCGCTGCTGGAGGAGAACTGCACTGTCTGCATGCTCTGCGCGCGGGAGTGCCCGGACTGGTGCATCTACATCGACTCCCACAAGGAGGAGTTCACGCCTCCGGGAGCGGCGCGGCCGCGGCAGAAGAACGTGCTGGACCGGTTCGCGATCGACTTCTCGCTCTGCATGTACTGCGGCATCTGCATCGACGCGTGCCCGTTCGACGCGCTGTTCTGGTCGCCGGAGTTCGAGTACGCCGAGCACGACATCCGGAACCTGCTGCACGAGAAGGGCAGGCTGGGCGAGTGGATGCCGACCGTCCCGGCGCCGCCAGCGCACGACCCGAACGGAGAGCCGGCCAAGGAGGTGGCCGCCGCCGCGAAACGCGCCGAAGCCGAGACCACCGAACTTTCGGCCGAGCAGTAGGCGTCTCATTCGAGAGCGGTCCGACGACCGCCGCGCAGCCTCACGAGCCGGTTTGGTCACAGTTCCATCACATGAACTGTGCGCACAGGTTCCAGAAGGTCCAGATAGGACTGTGTGCGTCTTCCGCACCGTGGCATTGTGATGAACACCATGGAGGGATTACGACTGGACAGGCTCGTGGTGGCTACACCTGATGGTCGATCGAGAGGCGTGAACCTGACGGTTGGTCCGGGGCGACTCCTGACGGTTGGTCCGGAGCGGTCCGAGGCGGGGGCGGTGGAAGCCACGGCTAGCGCCATGATGTTGGCGCGGGTGGTGGTAGGTCTTGTGGCGCCGAGATCTGGGCGAATTCACGTCGACGACAGGGATGTCACCGACCTGCCACCGGAGCAGCGCAAGATTGGGTATGTGCCGGCGGGTGGGGCGCTGCTGCCTCAGTGGACCGTCTGGCAGAATATCGCATACGGGTTGCGTGCCACGGACATTCCGGAGCCTGAAGCTCATGGCCGTGTGAGCACCGCCGTCAAGGGTCTGGAGCTTGGGTCAACACGCGATGTGCGACCGCATCTCCTCACGGATGCGCAACGGCTGCGCGTGGCGCTCGCTCGGGCTGCGGTGTCGCTGCCCAGCGTTCTGGTCGTTGAGCTGCCCACGTTGGTCAGTGGGGCGGAGCGACTCAACGATCTGGCTGTCCTTGCCATGCCGCTTGACGAACCGCGCGGGCCGGCGGTCCTGGTGTGCACGGATGATCCGAACGTCCCCGACGAGATCCTGCCTCGGGTGCCATGATCAGCCGGCGAGCGTTGCTTCGCACTGCCACAGCCGCCGCCGTCAGCACGGCGGCCGGCATGATGGGTGGTTGCGGCTCCTCCGGCAGGCCTCTGCAGGTAGCTGTGGTGTGGAGTGGAGACGAGCGCGAGCGTTTTCGTGAGGTCGTCAATCACTACGAGTCGTCGGTCGATGTGCTCAGCGTCGGCGACAACATCGACGCGTTCCTGCGGGCGCGGCGGCGTGCCGGCAGCAGCCCGGATGTGGCGATCCTGCCTCGGCCAGGCCTGGTGACCGAGTACGCGCGGGCCGAATTACTGTCTTCGTTGGGCAAGGAGATCGCCAACCCGTTTCCGCAACTCCGGAGAGACCTGCTGGAGTTCGAAGGCAAGTTGTTCGGCGCCTGGGTCAAGGCCGCCCACAAGTCGCTGTTCTGGCGCTTACCGCCCGGCGATCCCTTTGGGACCTGGGATGACCCGCAGAACTGGGATGAGCTGAAACACACAGTTAGAACCCTCGCCAAGACAGATCGCACCCACGTGGCGCCGTTGGCGATCGGAGCCGCCGACGGTTGGGTGCTCACCGATTGGTTCGAGAACGTGTTAGCCGCGATCTCACCACCCGACGTCTATCGTGACCTCGCCAAGGGAAAGTCCGCGTGGAGCAACCACGACGCGGTGCATCAGGCGTTAAGCCACCTAGGCGACTTGTGGGGCATCCGCGGCGCGTTCTCCGGTGGCGGGCAACGCGCCCTCACCACACAGTTCGGCGAGTCTGTGATCCAGGTGATCACCGGCCAGGCGGCCATGGTGTTCGAGGGCGACTTCGTCGCCACGCTCGCCGGGTCGTACCGCAAGCAGGGTGGCAACAAGTTGACGCATTTTCGCTTTCCTGATATCGAAAAGGACCGCACGCCCAAGAATCGTCCTCTGGTGGTCGGTGGGGACGCGGCGGTCGTCTTCGAAGGATCTCACGAGGGGCATGACTTCGTTGAATGGCTGACGCAGCCGGACACCTTCACACCGTGGATCAGGAAGGGCGGTTACCTTTCTCCCCATCCCAGCGCGTCCGTTAAGGAATACCCGGACGCCCGCATCCGCGACTTGGCGGACGAACTCTCTACAGCTCGTGACCTGCGGTTCGACCTGTCTGACCAGTTGCCCAGCGGCTTCACTGGCGCGGACGGGGTCGGCATCTGGCGGATTCTGCAGAAGTTCTTCGCCGAGGTCGCCATCGAAGGCACCGGGGTGCGAAGGGCTGTCTGCCAGACCATCGAGGAGCTCGATGACGCGGCCAAAGACGCGGCCAGACAAGCTCAGGACGGGCGTGGGCGATGATGGCTGTCCCACCGCGGCGAGAGCCGCCTAGGGATGCCGCTGCCGGATCGGCGTCGACCTCTGACAGGGATGGCGCATTGCTGGGCGAGGTGATCGTCCTTGACGACACCGGGCCGGCGCGGCGCGGGCGCGCCTATCCGAACGCCTGGACCGCGTTGGCGCTGCTGTTGCCTGTGGCGCTGCTGCTTGGCGGATTCGTGCTGTGGCCGATACTGCGCACGCTGATCGCCAGCGTGACCGACGCCGGGGACGGCGGCCTTGAGTTCGTCGGGCTGGAGCACTTCCGGGATGTGCTGGACGCTGAGGACGCCTGGCGCGTCATCGGCCGCACCTTGCTGTGGGCGGTGGTGGTGCCCGCGGTCGTCACGGTCCTGGGGTACGCGCTCGCGGTGGCATCCCAACCTAGCCGGAGGGGCCGGCTGAGCCTCTTGGTTCTGGTGACACCAGTCGCCATTCCGCTCGTGGTCACCGGCGTGGCGTTCCGACTCATGTACGAAGGAGATCCGGAACGGGCCATCATCCCCGCGATGGCCAGTCGCCTGTTCGGTGAGGCGCCCGTCTTCCTGGGGCCGGGTTTGATCACGGTCTCTCTGATGTCCGCGTTCGTGTGGGCCTGGATCGGGCTGGCTGTCATGCTCTTCCGGGCGGCGTTGGCGGCGATACCGCAGGGCCTCAGCGACGTGGTCCACGCACATGGCGGCACCCGCTGGAACGTCTTTCACGACGCGCAGTGGCAGCCACTGTTACGTCGCACTGTGGCGGTGGTCTTCGCCTTCGTCGCAGTCGGCACCGCCCGCAGTTTCGATCTGATCCTGATCATGGCGCCGGGTTCGGTGTGGCCGGAGGCGTCGGTGCTCGCGCTGCGGGTGTGGCAGACCTCCGGCGCCAGCACCACGGGGCCGGGCGCGGCGCTCGGCGTGATCTGGTTGGCCGCGGTGGCGGTCGGCGCCGCAGTCGCGGCGTTAGGCATTCGCCAGCCTTGGCCGGCGCCGTTTTCCCGCCGATCGGTTGACTCTCCCACCACGCAGCGACCTGTCACCAGCGCGTCGCGACGGGCGGTCTGCAGGGCCATGCTGATCCTCGCCTCCATCGCCTGGATCCTGCCGCTGACTACCCTTGTGGCGACCTCGCTTCATTCACCGACCGACGCGGCCACCCGCGGTTGGTGGACAGCGGCGGTCCGGTTGGACTCCTATCAGGGCCTGCTGGAGCGCCTGCCACGCTCCTTGGGATTCACCCTGCTGCTGGCCACAGCAGTGACCGTTGTCGTGCTGGTCGTGGCCGTGCTCGCCGCGCACCCACTGGCTTGGCTGGCGGGGTCGAGCGCCCAGGGTGTCAGCGTGCTGCTGCTGGCCGCCGCCGTGGTGCCGATCCAGGTGATCGCCGGCCCGGTCAACGCGGCGCTCGCCGCCGTTGGTCTAGCCGGATCCGCTCCCGGCCTCGCGCTTGTGCATGTGGCGCTCGGCGCGCCGTTCGCGGTGCTGGTGCTGCGTAACGCATTCGCTGATCTGCCGGCGGCCGAGGTTCGGCGGGCGCGGCTGTCCGGGCGCGGGGAGTTGGCCACCGTGTGGCGGCTTGTCCGGCGTGCGGCTCCGACAGTGGTGGCGGTGGGTGTGCTCCAGTTCGTCAAGGTGTGGAACGACCTTGCGGTCGGACTGCTGTTCAGCGGCCCGGACGCGCCGGTGGGGTTGCTGCTCTACGGCGAGGCCCGCCAGTTCGTGGTGAACAGTGGCCCTCTCGCGGCCAGCTCAGTGATCGTCTCGATCCTTCCGGTGCTGCTGGTGGTGCTCACCCGCCGACACGTGGTCGCCGGACTGGTCACGGGAGTGGTCAAGTGAACCCTGCACAGCGAAGACCGCGTCGGCGCTGGTCCCGCCGATGGTCGGGAGTCGCCTCCGTCGTTGTGGCGGTGGTCACCCTTGTCGGCGGTCTGGCCATTGAGATCGTCAAGGACATAGCGAGTGCGGTCATCGGTGACGCAATTCGACACCACCTGACGCTGGTCAACTGGGTGACAGCCGGTTTTCTGATCGCGGCGTTGAGCGCTGTCATCGCGATCAAGTCAGAGATCATAGATAGGCGAGCGAGGAAACAAGCGGACGAAGACGCCGCCGAGGAAGGTTTGGTGCCCGCGCGGCCGCTTGGCGTGCTGGCCACGCTGCCGTCCTCTGAGAACAACGTCGTCGGCCGCGGCGAGGCTGTGTCCTGGATTGTGGAGGCGCTCGACACCGCAGCCGCGGTGGCGGTGGTGGGACGGCGCGGGATCGGCACCTCATCCTGCGCCATCAAAGCCGCGAACGAGATCGCTCGCGGACTCTCCGACGGACAGGTGGCTTATCTCAACCTGCGGGCAGAGGGTAAGCGGCTGAGCGCCCGTGCCGTGCTTGCCAGACTCGCGCGTAGATTCGGCACGCGACGCCCGGGGGTTGGCCACCACGTCGCGATCGCCGCCGCGGCCCAGGAGCTCAGCCGACATCTTCACCAGGCGCGAATCCGGTTGGTGCTCGACAACGTCGACAGCGTGTCGCAGGTGGCGCCACTGTTGCCTCCGCTTCAGGGTCCCAGTCGGCTGCTGCTTGTTGGATCACCCGCACTGGTGAACGCGCCCGGGGTGGTGCGATCGCTCCGATTGGAGGAGCTGAGCGAGGACGAGACTGTGGAGATGTTCGCGGCGGCCCGGGCGAGGGCCCCTGGCGGCGGGATCCGCGACGAGCTGCGTTCGGACCCGGATGTGCGGCAGATCGTTGAATTGTGTGGCCGGCAGCCCAGGACGGTATGTGCTGTCGGCTACCGGATGATCGAGCACCGCTGGCGGCCGAGCGAGGTGTTAGAGACCCTTGAACGCGCTCTCAAGGCGCCGCCGCATCGGCGTCTGTCGTGGAATCCTGTGGTGAGCCTGCTTACCGAGCGGGACGTGGCGTACGCCTCGCTCACCCCGGCCGCGGCGAGGCTGTTTCGACGATTGTCACTCGCCCCCGGGCCGCTGGACCACGCCGCGATCGCGGCGGTGAGCGGCTCTTCTGTCACTCGCGTCAGGGCTCTGGTGGACGAACTTGTGGCCGGCAGGTTTCTCCAGGGCGCGGGAGGGTCCGGCACGGAAGGCTTCCGATACCAGATCCGGCCGTTGCTGGCGCCGTACGCACGACTGCACCTGCGCCACGCCGAGCCCATTCGACGCCGGATCGCGGCCCAAGCCCGTCTGGTCCGCCGGGTAGCGCGCCAGGCCGAGCGGCACGCCGCCCAGCTTGCGGCTGCGGACACCGTCGGCAGCGCCGACTGGCCTCCAGCCTCCGTTGACAACGCTCGCGACTGGTTCAGGCGTCACCGGGATCTGTTGCATGCGATGGTCGTGGGATCACGAGCAGCGTCTGATCAGACTCAGCAAAGCGACGCGGCGGCTCAATGCGCGAGGGCGACCCCTGGAGATGCCGTCATCGAGCACAGTCCCATCCCGGGCCGAGTGCGGCGCTGGTGGTTCCGGCTCGCGGTGGCTCTCTGCCGTTGGCACGCCCACGAGGCTCTCTGCCGTTGGCACGCCCACGAGGCTCGCCTCCGCGACTGGAACGCGGTATGTCATGTGGTGCTCGGTGCCCGCGCCGCTGGAGATCGACCCCACATCACCCGCTGGGCAGATAACGAGCTCGGCGTGCTGCAGCGCCACTACGGCGTGCTGCAGCGCGAAAGAGGTGATCGTGACGGAAGCGGTGATCGTGACAGAACTTGTCTTGGCAGGGCGCTGATGACGCTGACGCGGGCGGTCGCCAGGAGGGGAAGGCGGTACACCGCCCAGGCGGACATGAATCTGGCCCTGGCCCTGCTTGACCTGGACCGCCCCGAGGAAGCGATCGAACACCTGATCCTGGCCCAGTGGCACAGGTCCCGCACCGATCGCGTCGGACATGCCCTCACTGACCTGGCGTTCGGCGTGGCGCACCTCGCGGACGGTGAGCAGGGCAAAGCCCGAAGACACCTGGTGCGAGCGGCGAACACGTTCCACAGCATCGGTGATACCCGTGGCTACGCGGCCGCGCTGAGCAACCTTGGTAACGCCCAGTGGCGCCTGGGTGAGCGCCTCGACGCGGAGCAGTCCTGGATGGACGCGTTGCGGGAGCACGAGACTGTCAACGCTCCCCGGGAGCGGGCCGTTGTTCTCCTCAACGCTGGCGCGGCAATGGTCATCTCGGAGCGCCGCCGTGCGGAAGAATCAGACACCCCCAGGCAACCGTCGCCGCGGGCCCGGAGATGTTACGACCTGGTGCGGGAGGGCCTTCAGTCATGGAGAACCTGGCCCCCTAGTCGTGGTCTCGGGCGAACGCTCCTTGACCTGGGCAAAGCGGCGAAATTGCTCGATCGTCTTGACGAGGCCAGGAGACATTGCCTGGAAGCCCTGGAGGTCTGCGAACAGGTTGACGACGCTGAAGGCGCCGCAGCCGCGAGAGCCTTCCTCGGAGAACTCGGTGGATCTGGACCAGATGCCCAACCGAGACTAGATGATCAATAGGTGCCCGCCTTTACATGACGATCCCGAGCTGCCGCTAGGCGCGCCGCCCATCGAGCCGGATCGTCCACGGTTCGACACTGTCAACCCACAGATGCGTCTCGCTCCACGGGTCGCGGGCGAGCGTGGCACGGACGGCGTCCTCCGACTCGGCCTCGACGACATGCACCACGCGGTGTTCGTCGGCGAGCGGCCCACCCAAGACGATGAACCCCGCATCCACAAGCTCGTCCATGAACGACGCATGCGCCACCCAGTCGGACTGCTCCTGCATGGGCCGTGACGGGTCCCACTGCGGACCGGAGCGGCGAAGCAAGACGAGGAACGTAGCCACGCCCGGACCTTAACGCAACAGCGCGACTTCACCAGCCCCACGCGAACATCGGCCACCACCTCCACCGAGGCCACAACAGAGACCCAACAGCGTCTTACATAATGATCCCGGGCTGCCGTGCTAACCGCCGCTCGGCTTGGCCAGCCGCAGCCGCGTCTTGACCGCCTCGCGCAGCGCCTGCTGCACCGATGGCACGGAGCCGTCCGCGTCGATGATGTGGAACTCGTCTGCCTCCGGCAGCGCGCGGTACGCCGCGTTCAGCGCCGTCAGGTACGCCAGCGCCTCGCTGTCGGCGCCGCCGCCAGCAGGAACGTCACGTCCGGGCGCGGGAACACGGCGTACAGCGCGCGGGTCATCCGCTCGCCCGGGTCGCGGCGGGCCCGGATCACGGCGTACTCGCAGTTGGTGTAGCGGTCCATCACCCCGATCCGGCGGGACAGCCTTGACCACAGCAGCGCCCGGGCGATCATCACCCACCGGACCAGCACCTCGGTCACCAGGAACACGTGCCGGCCGAGCAGGCTGATCGCGTGGGGCCGTCCCAGTCCGCGGGCGATCTTGTCCAGCCGGAGCCTGCCGCCGGGATTCTTCACGAACTGGGCGCGTAGCCCCTGGGAGTTCAGCCACTCG
>WHSM01000597.1 GCA_009380105.1 Micromonosporaceae bacterium | reverse complement strand
GCTGCGTCGGATCTCGTACGACCTGGGCTACAAGCAGGAGCTGATCGAGGCCCTGGAGGCCGAGGTGCAGGCACTGCGGGACGGTCGGTTCGAAGACGCCGAGGTGCTGCGCAAGGCGCGTGAGGCGGCGGCCGCGATCAGCGGCGAGCCCGACGGCGCCGCGCCAACCGACACCGCTCCGCCTCGCGTGGGTGACGAGTCGCCGCTGGTCGACTCCGGCGGCGAGTCGAAGCCGGCCACGTGAGCGATCTGGTCCTCGGCGCCGACGGCCGGCCGCGCTGCCCCTGGGGCGCCGGCCCGGAGATCTACACGGCGTACCACGACACGGAGTGGGGCCAGCGGGTCGACGGCGACGACGCGCTCTTCGAACGGTTGTGTCTGGAAGCCTTCCAGTCAGGGCTGTCCTGGCTGACGATCCTGCGGAAACGGGAGTCGTTCCGCGCCGCGTTCGCCGGCTTCGAGATCGCGCGCGTGGCGCAGTACGGCGACGACGACGTGACGCGGCTGCTCGGCGACAGCGGCATCGTGCGCAACCGGGCCAAGATCGAAGCCGCGATCGCCAACGCGCGCGCCGCGCTGGACCTCCCCGACGGCCTCGCCGCGCTGCTCTGGTCGTACGCCCCAAAGCCCCGGCCGCGACCCGGCTCGCTGGCCGACACGCCCGCTGCGACGACCGAGTCGAAGGCCCTGGCCAAGGACCTGAAACGGCGCGGCTTCCGGTTCGTGGGCCCCACCACCGCGTACGCCACGATGCAGGCCACGGGAATGGTCGACGATCACCTGGACGGCTGCTGGGTGTCACCGACCTGAGCGCCGCCTCCCGGCCCGTCGGACGATGATCAAGGGCTCGTTGCCACGACACGCCGGCGAGAGACGCAACCACACCTTGATCACCGCGTTGGAGCCGGCCTCCGGTCCTGGGGTCGCGCTGTCGCGTGTTTGGATGGGCAGGCGGGATGAGGCGGCGCGGAAGGGGTGCGATGGCGCACTGGCTGGTGGTGGTGCCACGCGAGCGGCACCTGGCGGAACGGCTGTATCACCACGACGCTCTGGAGCTGTCCGCCGAGCACGGCGACCTGCTCGCCGACGGCGACGACGTGGCGATGGCCGCCGGAGACCCGCCGGTGATGTTCGGCCTCGGCCGGGTCGCGGGCCAGCCACACGGCGAGGACCACGACCCCGACGACCCGAACGCCTCAGACGTCGACGAGCTCCGAGAGACCGTGTCGGTCCGCTACACCCACAGAGCGCTGGACGCGTCGGTCCCGCTGGATGACGTGCCGGGGCTCACGTCGGCGCCGGGCCGGACGCTGCCGTCGGGACGGCCGATGCCGCTGGACGAGGAGGCGTTCGCGAAGCTGGCGGCGCGGATCGGGCCGGAGCACGCCGTCACCGCCCCTCAAAAGAGCTGGCTGGTGGGTGTGGAGTTGCCAATCGAGGCCACGTCGCCCGCCGAGGCGGTGCGGCAGTTCTGGTCGTACGTGACGCAGCTCGGCCCCCGCGAACTGCCCGCCTTCGTGTCGCCCGCGGGTGACGAGCTGGCGATGCAGGCGTACGTGCTGGGCGACGAGGCCAACCTTGACCCCGAGGAAGAGGACGAGTGAGGTGACAGAAGGGACGGACCGGACGGATTCGGCGGGTCGGGACTGTCAGGTGTCCGACAGTCCCGCGATGGTGGGTCAGACGATCGACCGCGTGGCGCACCGGCGTGTCGAGCCGGAGTGGCTCGCCGACGCGTGGCCGCGCTGCCGGGTGGTGGTGATCGACGGCGACCGGACGCTGGTCGGCGGGGACCCTCCGCGACTGGTGCTGGCTCCGCCGGACCAGGCGCCGGACGGCGACCGGATGTTCCTCGGAGTCGACGCGGACGACACGCCGTACTTCGCCGT
>WHSM01000454.1 GCA_009380105.1 Micromonosporaceae bacterium | reverse complement strand
CCGTTCTGCCGATGAGTTCAATACCGGGGTCTGCGGTGATGGACAATGTGGTTTCTGGCGGGTAACTTTCCGCGAGACGGCGCGGTCGCTGGTATGTCGGGACATACCGGAGAAGCGCTCGGATGGTCTAGGAGCATCCGGTCGGGGGCGCGACTCGTACTGGAGGCATTTTGACCATGCGTTTTACCCTGCGCGCACGCGTCATGACGCTCGGCGCTGTCGCGGTAGCTCTGTTGGGCATGTACATCGCGCCCGCCTCGGCCGACCTGGAGACCGGAGCCGCTGCGCCCGTCAGCAAGACGATGAAGTATGTGCCCGAAACGGATGCCAGCGCCTGGTATTGGGAGCCCCAGAAGGACGAGGAGGTCGGCGCGGGCCCCGCGGCGCAGCGCGTGAAGCTGCCCAACCCGCAACGACCGGGCGCCCTGCCGATCGGGTACGAGAACGGCGAGCCGAAGAAGCTCTCGACGCTCAAGTTCGACCTGGCCGACCGCGGCGTGACCGAGGGCTCGAAGGTGACGAAGTTCGAGCTCGTCATCGCCGAGGAGACCGAGGGCGGCGAGGCGCCCACGCTCAACGCCGACGGCAAGGTGCTGCAGGCCTGTGGCGTCACGGCGGCGTGGGAGAGGGCCGACGAGCCCGAGCTCTGGGCGGACAAGCCGGAAGCGTCCGACCTGTGCGCCAAGGGGAAGCGCAAGGCCCCGGAACCCGGCGAGGAAGGAGCGACCACCTGGACCTTCGACCTGTCCAAGGTGGCCGCCGACTGGGGCGAGGACCCGTTCGAGAACCACGGCGTGATGTTCAGCGGGGCGAAGCCCGGCGAGGGCGCCGAAGGCACATGGCAGGTCAACCTCAAGGCGCCGGTGCGGGACAACGACGCCACCCCGGAGATCGACGAGGCCAAGCAGACCGCGGGCCGGATCAAGGCGACCATGACGTACCTGCCGGGCTCGGGGAGCCAGAGTGGGACCGGCGGCCTGCCGGACGGCGGCGCCGGAGTCTCCGGCGGTGGCGGCGCCCCGGGCGGCGGCGAGCCGCCAGCGGGCGACCCCCCGGCGAGCGGCCCCGACTCCGGTGACACCCCGAAGCCCGCCGCCGGCGCCCCGTACGCGCCGCGGATGCCGTGGTACGTGTGGCTGCTGATCCCCGTCGCTGTGGTGAGCACGTTCCTGGTGCGCGGCGCGCTCGGCGAAGGCGCGGTGGCCGCGGCCGGGGCTGGGGTGATCGAGCAGATCCGCCGGCAGAACGCGGCCCGGCGAGGCGGCCCGCTGCCGGAACGGCCAGGGCTGCTGGGCCGGCTGAAGGGCGGCATCGCCGCGAGGAGGGGACGTCGGTGAGGACGCAACGGATCGCCGTGATCGTCGCGGCCGCCGCGACGCTGCTCGCCGGCTGCGGGCAGCACCCGGGAGTGCACGACAAACTCGCCGGCGGCGGCAACGGCCTGCAGCCCGGCGTCGACGGCGGAACCGGTGACGGGACCGGTGACGACGGGACCGGAGCCGACGGGACGGGCACGGGAAGTGGCACCGGAAGCGGCAGCGGCTCCAGCGGCTCCAGCGGCGGCGGCCCCGGCGACACGACCGGCGTGACCAAGGACACGATCACGATCGGGATCCACGCCCCGCTGACCGGCGCGGCGCCGATCAAGCAAACCTCGTTCGACAAAGGCAAGGACCTCTACTGGAAGTACGGCGACAACGGCAAGCCGATCACGATCTACGGGCGCAAGGTCAAGGTGGTCTTCAACGACGACACCTACAAGCCGTCGCGCGCCCGCCAGGTGTGCCAGCAGATGGCCGAGCGTGACAAGGCGTTCCTGCTGGTCGGCGGCGGCGGCGCGGACCAGATCCAGGCGTGCGCGCAGTACAGCGCCAGCAAGGGCATCCCGTACCTGTCGGCCGGCGTGCAGGAGACCGGGCTGCGGGGTCTGAAGAACTACTTCGCGGCCTCGCGCACCTACCCCTCCCAGGTGTCGCTGCTGGCCGACTACGCGAGGAAGCAGTTCAGTGTCAGCAAGTCCTCCGAGATCGCCGCCGTCATCACCAACACGCCGAACTTCGACGACGCCGCCCGCGCCTTCTCCAAGGAGTTCCCCGGAGCGAAGGTGCACCGTCCCGACAAGAACGCCAACGGCGGCAGCATGGCCAACAACCTGTGCGACGGGCCGGCCAAGAAGTACAAGGTCGTGTTCCCGCTGACCGCCCCGACGTACTACCTGCAGATGGCGCCCGGCGCGGCGTGCCGGCCGCAGTACCTCGGGATCGGGGTCACGATGGGCCTGGACACCGTCGCGTCGGTCGGCTGCGAGACCCGCTCCACCGAGGGCGCGCGGTTCTTCTCGCCGGCGCCGGCGTACCACAACTCCAATCAGTACGATCCGCAGTTCCGCAAGGCCGCGAACGCCGCGGGCGTCTCCGACGACATCACCTGGCTGCTCTGGGGTCAGTCGAAGGTGCTGCACCACCTGCTGCTGCGGGCTGGCAAGAACCTGAACCGGCAGCGGTTCATCACCACGTCCGAGACCGCGACGAAGGTGCGCACCAACGTGTTCCCCGAGTTGGCGTACTCGCCGTCGAACCACTTCGGAGCCCGGCAGGTGAGCGTGCTCAACAACGTGTGCTCGCGGCGGGGGAGCGCCGCCGGCTACTACGTCACCGAGAAGGCGTTCGTCAGCTCCTACTAGGCGCTGGCTGAGGAGACGGAGCACACACTGATGTCGGCTGAGATCCTGGACTTCGTCCAGGGCATGGGAAAGTTCGTGACCCTGGGCCTGTTCCAGGGGGCGGTGTACGGCCTGCTCGCGGTCGGGCTGGTGCTGGTCTACAAGGGCACCAGGGTGTTCAACTTCGCGCAGGGCGAGTTCGGCACGGTGGCGGCGTTCGTGGCGTGGGCGCTGCTGGTCCACGCGCAGCTGCCGTACTGGCTGGCGGCTCTGGCGGCTCTGGCGGCGGCGGTCGCGCTGGGCCTGACGATGGAGCGACTCGTCGTCCGGCCGCTGCTGGACTCGCCCCGGATCACGCTGCTGGTCGCCACCGTCGGCGTGGCCCTGTTCGTGATCGGCGTGACCGTGCTGGTGGCCGAGCCCGAGCCCCGGGCGCTGGAGCCAGCCGTCGCCGGGGGCAGCGTGAGCATCCTCGGCGCCGGCGTCAGGCCGCAGCAGTTCGTGGTGGTGGCGGTGCTGATCGCCGTGGCCGCCGCGTTGGCGTGGTTCTTCTCCCGCACCGACGTCGGCCTGGCCGTGCTGGCCACCTCTCAGGACACCTTCGCCACCAAGGTG
>WHSM01000483.1 GCA_009380105.1 Micromonosporaceae bacterium | reverse complement strand
GATCGTGCCGTGCCGCCAGGCCCCATCCTGGGTGAACAGCACCTTGGGGCGGAAGTCGTCGACTCGCTCGGCGAGCGCCTCGACCGGCAGCGGCATCGGCAGCACGGTGAACGCCGCGCCGATGCGGGCGCAGGCCAGCATAGCGACGACCGTCTCGGGCAGCCACCCGAGGTGCAGCGCGACCCGGTCCCCGGCGCCGACGCCGAGGCCCCGCAGCGCCGCGGCCAGGGCCACCACGTCGTCGTGCAACTGCTGGTAGGTGACGGTTCGCCGGTCGCCCGGCTCGCCCTCCCAGTGGACGGCCGGCTGGTGGGCGCGGTCGGCGAGGTGCCGGTCCACGCAGTTCACGGCGAGGTTCAGGCGGCCTCCGACGAACCACTCGCCGTACGGCTGGCGGGGTCGGTGCAGCTGGGCCGGCGGCCGCTGCCAGGTGATCAGCTCCGACACCGCGGCCCAACGCTCCAGGTCCGGTCCGACAACGCCGGGACCGGCATCACGCGGCCCGACGGCCGGCGGCGCCTCAGCCATGACCCAACGTCCTTCCAGTGGCGGCCGCGGCCCGGGACAGGTGCGCGGCGACGGAGTCCACGGTCTCTTCCGGCACAGCGACGGCGAGCGCGGCGACCCCTCTGCCCGCCCCGTCGACGATCGGGACGGCGACCTCGACGCCGAAGCCGCCGAGATCCTCGACGCACAGGTAGGGCGCGGCGCGCCAGTTCGCCCGCTCGGCGTCGGCGAGCGCCTGGTCAGGATCGCTCGCCGCGGCCCAGGCCAGCTGCCAGCCGGCGTCGTCGGCGCGCGCGGCGAGCAGTCGCCCCGGGGCAGTGCGCAGCGCCGGCAGCACCCGGTGCGGGTCGCGGTACAGCCCGGCGTCCCGGCCGTCGATGCGGTCGACGTAGGCCACCGAGCCGCGGAGCAGCAACGCGATGTGCACCGAGGAGCCGACCGCGTCGCGCAGCGGCAGCAGGTACGGCGAGAGCGCCGCGAGCACCGGAAGTCGTCCCAGGTAACGCTGGGAGAGCCGCACCAGCTCGGCGCCGAGCCCGTACCGGGAGGAGCGGGGGTCCTGTTCGACGAGGCCGGCGTAGACCAGGGAGCGCAGCAGCCGGTGCACGGTCGGCAGTGACAGCGCTGAGCGCTCGGCGAGGTCGGTGAGCTGCTGGTGCGCCGCGCCTTCGGAGAGCAGGTCCAGCAGGAGCACCGCGTTGCGGACGGTCCCCAGGGTGCCGCGCGACTCCGCGGGCGGCCCCGAGGCGGGCGACTCCGGCGCAGCGGCTCCCGCCGAGCCGGAGTCCGCCGGGCTTTCCGGCAGCGGTGACCTCGCTTCCACTTCTGTCACATCGGAACCGTACCAATGCGGAAGCATTTTTCGAATACCTCCATTGACTTTCATATAGTGGAAACGTAACGTCCGACACACAGGGCTGAGACTTCGCGGCGACGAAGCCGGGACACACCACCCCAACAGACCACGGCCGGTGGAGGACTGTGATCACACGCGAGTACCGCTTCCCGCTCAACGGCAGCGCCGTGTCGCCGGGCGAGCCGCTCCTGGAGGTCTCCGGCGTGTCACTGCGATTCGGCGGGGTGCGCGCGCTGCGCGACATCGGGCTGACCGTCTCGCAAGGGTCGATCCACGCGGTGATCGGGCCCAACGGCGCCGGCAAGTCGAGCCTGCTCAACTGCGTCTCGGGCCTGTACCGGCCGCAGCAGGGGCGGATCGCGCTGCGCCGCGGCGACGGCGACTCCGTGTCGCTGCTCGGCAGGCGGCCTCACAAGATCGCCCGTCTGGGCGTGGCGCGGTCGTTCCAGAACATCGAGCTGTTCCGGCACCTGACCGTGCTGGAGAACCTGATGCTCGGCCGGCACGTCCACATGAGCCACGCGCTGATCCCCGCTCTGCTCTGGTACGGCCCCGCCCGGCGCCAGGAGATCCGGCACCGCGAGCTGGCCGAAGAGGTGATCGACCTGCTGGAGCTGGCCGCGGTGCGGCACAAACCGGTCGGCGCCCTGGCCTACGGCTACCAGAAACGCGTCGAGCTCGGCCGCGCGCTGTGCCTGCAACCGGCGGTGCTGCTCCTCGACGAGCCGATGGCCGGCATGAACGCCGAGGAGAAGGAGGACGTCGCCCGCTACGTGCTCGACGTCAACGAGCTCGCCGGCGTCACCGTGGTGCTGATCGAGCACGACATGGACGTGGTCATGGACATCTCCCACCGGGTGACCGTGCTCGACTTCGGGGAGCTGATCGCCGACGGCACGCCGAGCGAGGTGCGGGCCGACCGGCGCGTGATCGAGGCGTACCTCGGGGAAGAGATCACCGGGATGCCGGCCAGGGAGCAGGTTCGGTGACCTACACGTTCCCGATGTTGCTGCGCGACCTCGCGGTCGAGCGGCCGGGTCAGACGGCCCTGCAGGAGAAGCGGTACGGCATCTGGCAGCCGATCACCTGGTCCGAGTACGCCGATCGGGTGCGCGGCTTCGCCCACGGCCTCGCCGACCTGGGCGTCGAGCGCGGCGAGGTGGTCGCGGTGCTCGGCGACAACCGGCCCGAGTGGCTCATCACCGAGCTGGCCGCGCAGTGCCTCGGCGCGGCCGTGGTCGGCATCTACCCCACCAGCATCGGCGAAGAGCTCACGCACATCCTGTCGGTCGCCGACGTCAGAGTGGCGGTCGCCGAGGACCAGGAGCAGGTCGACAAGCTGATCAAACTCGCCGGCCAGCTCCCGCTGGAGACGGTGATCTACTACGACCCGCACGGGTTGGAGCAGTACACGCAGCCGTACCTCCGGAAATTCACCGACGTCGAAGCGGCGGGCCGTCGCCACAGCGAGCAGCGCGGCGGCTGGCTCGACGAGCAGATCGCCCAGGGCGCGGCCGACGACGTCGCGGTCATCTGCACCACGTCCGGCACCACCGCCCGACCCAAGCTGGCGCAGCTCACCCACGCGAACCTGCTGTCGATGGCCGAGCACCTCACCGCGGTCGACCCGATCGAGCCCGGACACCGGTACGTGTCGTTC
>WHSM01000598.1 GCA_009380105.1 Micromonosporaceae bacterium | reverse complement strand
GGTCGCGCGACCAGGCCTGCTGCCAGTACGGGACCACATGCTCGGCGTGCAGCCACCGGTGCACCAGGTCCAGGTGCCTGTCGAGCGACACCGTGCGCAGCCCGAAGACCCCGCGCGGCGTCTGCGCGGCGAGCGCGATGTCAGGAATGCCGAGTGCGGTCTTCATCGTGCCTCCTTCAGGGGGTTCGGCACGTCCAGGTACACCGACTGGGCGTCCAGCGGAGCGATCACCTCGTCGATCCCGGCGATCCGGGTGGCGAGGTTGGCCTTGCAGGGCAGGGTGTCGGCGTCGAGCCAGCGGCGCGCCAGACCGCTGCGCGAGTCGTGGCCCCGCGTCACCAGGGCCTCCAGGCCGTCCCGCACCGCGCCGAGCAGCTCGGCTTCGTCTGCGACACCTTCGCTGCCGAGCGCCCCGACCGGGGCGAGCGCCTGGTTGAAGAGCAGGTAGTACGTGAGCCGGTCGTCGACGATCGCGTCGTCTGCCACGGCGAGGCTCGACTCCGTCGCTCCGGTGAGCCGCAGCACGCCCGGCAGCCCGGACTCGGCCAGGTAATAGCCCTGGTTGTCGCGGAACCAGCCGGCGACGGGCCAGCCTTCGGTGTCGCGCGCCACGAGGGTGTTCTGCTGGTGCGCCTCCAGGCCGATGCCGGTGGTCGCGTAGAGATGGATCATGGGGGCGAGCACGTGGTCGATGTGCCGACGGATCCACTCGGCGGCGACCTCTGCGGGTCGGCGACCGGCGCGCGCGGCGATGGCACGGACCGTGGCGACCAGCCGGGAGGGGCCGATGCCGGGCTGCGGCGCGACGAGGCCCGCCAGGCACGCGGCGGAGCCGAGCCCGTCGGGGACCTCGCGCACCGACACGTCGAGGTTGGTCAACGCGCCGCCGAACGTGGTGACGGCGAGCCAGGCAGGGTCGCGCACGATCCGGAACCGGGGGTACGCGGCGGCCACCTGTGAGGCGATCCCCGTGTCGAGGAGCCGGTTCACCTCGGCGCCGCGCGCCAACTCAGTGCGCGTGTTCTCGCGCCGGGAGTTGGTGATCCGCAGCCCGAGCGAGAGCTTGAGCATCACCGAGGCGTCGGGCCGGTACACGGTGCGCAGCGACGACGTGGGATGCCACCGCGGCCCGACAGGCCCGAGCGGCTCCAGCAGGCCGGCCTCGATCAACTCGCGCACCGCTGGCCGGCTCACCAGATCGCGCGCCTGCCAAGGATGCGCGGGCGCCAGCACCCGCCCACTTCCCGCGATCTTGGACAGTTCTGGTCGCCCTGACGATCCGAACTGTCCAAGATCCGCGAGGAGGGAACGGACGTCCGGACCCGCTGCCGTTTCATGCGCCACGATTGAGGGGTCGGCCGCGAACCAGTGCAGCGGGAACGATCCGCGCAGCTCCGGGCTGTACGCCGCGGCCTCCGCGTCCGAGATCCCGTCCCGGCTCTTCGGCGCCGGGTGGATCAGGTGGCCGAGCAGGAGCGCCTGCTCTGCGTCCAGGAAGCCGTCCGCCGTCCCGGCCGGCGCCGCTTGGCGGTCGGCGAGGAACGAGGCCACACGCCGCACGCTCTCCGCGGCCCGCTCCACCAGATCGGCGACCGACGCCGAAGCGTCAGCACGGCCGGCCTCGGGGGCGTCGCCGGATGCGGACTCCCGGGCCAGCAGCGCGGCCAGCGTGACCGCGTCCAACGGCGCGGCGAGTGCGTCCGGCGACGCGCTCTGGGCCACGGAGAGCCGGGGCGGGCCGAAGCGGTGCCAGCCGACGGCGGAACGGTGCAGCACCTCGGCGACCACGGCGACGCCGCTGCTCGCCAGCGGCACGACGAGCCGTCCGCCAGGCCCAGGCACGGGCAGGCCGGCCTCTCTGCTCCAGCAGCGCAGCAG
>WHSM01000596.1 GCA_009380105.1 Micromonosporaceae bacterium | reverse complement strand
TCTGGCGCCCCGGATCGCCGCCACGCGGGTGTCCGCTGGGGCCAGGCCGAGCAGCACCCGGGCTTCGTCAGGCATCTCAAGGCCATCGGCGATCCGGGTCAGGACCTCAATGTCGCTCACCTGTCCTCGACGCACACCACGAACCCAGTTGGAGATGTCAGATCGGTCGTGCTGGGTCAGCAACGCGATCTGGGTCTGGGTGCAGTGCGGCGAGGCTTGGAGATAGAGCTGGAATAGCCGGCCGACCTCGCGTCGGGCAAGGGCCACCTGCACGTCGTGACGCCACCAGAACGACGCCGGAATCCCCGCCGGGTCGAACACCTTTCGTCGAGTCACGTTGCACTGCCCCTGCCAAAGTGAGTGTCTCTGAGCGTAATGGTGTCCAACCAGAGCGCAATGCCCTGTTTGTGGTCCCGTTCCGTGGGCTCGTTCCACTGCCTGGTGCCGTGGGCTTGCTCAATTTCGCCGAGCCGAGGTTCTTCGAACACTTGCTGACGTCGCATCGGCTGACGCATCGGGCACCGCCATTTGGCGCGACTCGCATTTGCGTAGGTGAGAGGACGAGGTGAGCGAGATGGGGATCTACCGTTCGAGCTGGGCGACGGGTGTTGGCCGCAGCGCCTGCGTGCGCCTCCTGCACGTGGGGCGCGAGGTGCCGCCCTTTGCGGGCAGCGTCAGCGTTCCCAGTGATAAGCATGATCCTCGGTTGAGATCTGACGGCATGGCGGCTAGTCCCTGGCAACCAATCGCGCTGGTCCGTCCGTACGTGCGTGAGTTGACGGGCACCGGGTCATGACGGCTCTGCGAGATCTCGCCGAGCGCCGCGTGTCTTACGCGCTCGGACCGGTCACCGTCGAGCTCCACACGGACCAAGCCGAGGTCACCGACTACCTCGATGACTTCTACCAGTCGACGGAGGCTGCTAGTGGCCCGGCCTGGGTGGTGGACGCCCGGGTGGGAGCGGCCCCGGGCATGAGCCGCAACCGTTACGGGGTCGCCTACGCGGCGGACCCGGCAGTCCGAGAGGTGGTCGTGCGCGCCCCGGATCCCCTCAATTTGGCGATGACCACCCGTAAGGCGATACGGGAGGCGCTTGTCGAGTTCTGCGAGCGCCGTCGTTACACGATGCTGCACGCTTCGGCGGTGGCGGACACGCGCCGGGTGCTCGTGGTGGTCGGGGACAAAGGCAGCGGGAAGACGACCCTGGCGTTGCGTGGCGCGCTTGTCCACGGTCTACGGTATGTCTCCAATGATCATTTGATCATCTATCCGGACGCTGCCGCTGGCCCCGGTGCCTCGCAGGTCGCCGATCGGTTGGTGTTGACCTCGCTTCCGACGCCGATTCCGGTGAAGGTCGGCACGTACCTTGATCTGGAGCATCTGCTGCCCGCGCCGTGGGACACCGAGGACGTCGACTTGGCGGCGTACCGGCGGATGCCTCGGTCCGAGCGGTACCGCCATGACGTGCGCGTTCTGTACACGTATCGGCGGCTGGCTCAGCCGAACCCGGTCGAGGTGCCACTGCGTGGGCAGGCAGGGGGCCCGCGGGTGACAGTGGTGTTGGCCCGCTACCGGGGCGGTGGTGAGCCAGCAGGTGCGCCAGTTCCGGCGGCGGACCCGGTCGCGGCGCTGATGGAGCATGTGCGGCTCGACTGGATGTTCGACCCGGTTCTGAACCAACGGCATCTCCCGCGGCGCGAGCGAGATCTGTCTGGCTATACCGCCGACGCGCGTCGTCTCGTCGCAGCGCTCGCCGACCGGTCAGATGTGTTCACGTGGGCTCACGACGGCGACCCTGCTCCGCTACTTGACCTGATGAGGGAGTCGGCGTGAGGGCCCCTGCGATAAGCGTGATCATGCCGACCCGCAACCGGCCTCACCTGCTCAGACACGCGTTGGCGAGCGTGGCAG
>WHSM01000502.1 GCA_009380105.1 Micromonosporaceae bacterium | reverse complement strand
GACCGGTGCACCCCGTATCTGTCGGCTATCTCGGCCGGGGTTTGCTTCTCGACGAGCAGGGCAGTCAGTGCCAGTCGCGCCATGGACATGGTCGAGCATCTGCGCTGCCCGCCTGTCGCGGATGTCTTGCGACACGGTGTCGCCTATGACTTGAGAGAGCTGTCGCCTATGTCCTGACGGAGTACACCCTCACCCGCTCCATCCTCACCCGCTCCAACGAGAAGGCCCAGGCCAGAGCCGGAATCAGCTCACCTGGGCCTTCCGCTTGTGATCTTCAATTGTCGTCGTGGGCCCTCCACCGGCCCTAGGGAGATCCCTACGCCGCAGGCTGGACACCGGGTAGGCGGGAGATTAGGCGCCCGTCGTCAGTTCGCGGACGTGGCGTAGCCCAGGCTGTCCGTCGAGCATCACGTCGCCGACCGGGGTGAACCCGTTGCGCCGGAGCACCGCGAGCGACCCGGCGTTTTCCAGCGTGGCCGAGGCGACCAGCCGGCGCAGCCCGTACTCGTCGCGGGCCAGTTCGCAGGTGCGGCGGACGCCGTCCTTCGCCACGCCCCGCCCGGTCGCCCGTTCGGCCACTCGGAAGCCCAGATCCGCGCCGCCGTCGGCGACATCGACCAGGTTGAACCGGCCCAGCACGGCCCCGTCGTGGTCGACCAGGACGTGGAAGTGGTGCTGGCCGGCGGCCTGCTCGGCGAGCAGTTCCGCGTGGCGCGTGCCAAACCCGGCGAAATAGTCGTCGCCCCGATCCGGCACGAACCGCGCGAAGTACACCCGGTTCTCCCGCTCGAAGCGGAGCAGCTCGGCGGCGTGATGGACGTCGAGCCGCTGGAGTTCAGCCACCGCGCCACCCTAGCGACTCGGCATCGCCGGCTGACCTGGACCGAGACCAGGGTGCACCCGTCGGCATGTATGGAGAGTGGTTGCGAGTCTCGCCGGCCGAGCTCGAACGCGCGAAGAGATCTAGCCATCTGCTGGTTTGGACGAAGCGCCCGCCAGGCGGTCTGTGCGACGCCCCTGGACGCTGCGACGCTGTCCCAGGCCGGCAGCTACGGCCGGCTCACTGCGAGAAGCGCCGGGCCCACGGACACGACGGCGAGGCTTGGGAGCAGCACGAGAAGTCCAGATCCAGGTAGGACCAGCATCAGCGCGCCCACGACCGTCAGGACTCCGCCAGCCATGAGCAGTGTCCAGCCGAGCGCGCGTGCGACCCGACGGCTCATCACGACCCCTTCTCGCTAGCAAGGTGACGCGGCATTGGGCCCCGAGCACGTCACGTCAGAGCAGCGGGAGCACCTTCTCGAAGAAGTCCCGGTCGCCCGCGAACGTGGGCTCCATCCCGAGGAACTCTTCTGGCGTCACCCAGCGCGCCTCGCTCACCTCTCCGGCGTCGAGCACCAGGTCGCCGGGCTCGACCTCCGCGGTCCACCAGTGCAGCAGGAACCCGCCGTCGTCGGTGTCGCACTCCCAGACCTTGGCGAGCGGCCTCACGCGCAGGCCGACTTCCTCACGGACCTCCCGGGCCACTGCGTCCCGTTGGCTCTCGCCGGGCTCGATTCGCCCGCTCAGCGGCGCCCAGTATCCCGAGCGGCTCGCCTCCGGGCCTCGCTTGATGACCAGCACCCGGCCGACTCGCCGTAGCACCGCCACGATCGCCTCGGGCTTGCCTGCTGCCTCTGGCATGTGGCGGAGCGTACCCATGAAACGGCTCTGCCCGGTCCACGCCCACGACGGCTCCAAGATCCGCGGCAGTGGCACGTGAGCCGTAGGGAATCGGACCGATCGATGTTGCTGACGGCCCCATGCTAGAGATCTTGAGGTCGGCGGCCAGCTGGTGCAGACATTGTCACTGGTACGCTCACAACTATGGCCACAGCTAATGTCACGGTGTCGCTGGATCCGGCCGTGATCGCGCTGGCGAAAGAGCAGGCGCGTGCCGCTGGCGTCAGCATGTCCTCGTGGGTCGCCAAGACAATCCGCACTGCCACGATCACGGCGGCCGCGCGGCGGTACGAGCAGTTCGAGCGCGAAGCGACCGACGCCGAGGCGATGGCCGCATGGGACGAGGCGCACCCGAAGGGCCGCCGACTCACAGGCGCGGAGTGGTGAGCGGGTGGTACGGCAGGGCGAGATCTACGACTGCACCGTCGCCGGTCACCGGTACCGGGTCCTGGTCGTCAGCGCCGACGCTCACAACGCGGTGCGGATTCCCTGGGTGGTGCCGATTCGGCACGGCCACGTGGACGCGCCGCCGTATCTGGTGATCCTGGTCGACGCGGACCCGGTCGGCGGGACCGCCGACCTCGACCGACTCGACCGAGTTGCCCTCATTGGGGATCCCGTCGGGATGGTCACCGGCGCCACGATGCAGCGGGTGGGCGAAGCCGTCGCGATGGTGTTCGCCGACTGACCTGCTCAGCGCGGCGACCAGACCCCGCACGGTAACCAGACCTCCGCGCGGCGCCAGACACTGTGCGGCGCCAAACGCCGCGAAGAACTAGAGCCGTTGCCACATCACGTGCAGACCGACGAGCCCGTGCTTCGGATGATCGAACGCCTCCGGCACTGTCGTGAGGATCTCGAAGCCCAGCGACTGCCACAGCGCCACCGCTGCTGTGTTCGTCTCGACCACCGCGTTGAACTGCATGCTCCGGTAGCCAGCGTTCTGTGCCCACTCAACCGCGTAGCGCCCAAGCGCCCGCCCGACGCCGCGACCCTGACGCGCCGGATCCACCATGAAGCTGGCCGTCGCCACGTGGGCGCCGCGTCCCGGGCGGTTGGGGCCCATCTTCGCAGAGCCCACGATCACATCCCCGTCCACGGCCACCACGGCCTGT
>WHSM01000311.1 GCA_009380105.1 Micromonosporaceae bacterium | reverse complement strand
TACAGTGCGGTAGCGAGGGTGTCCAGATCGACGTGCACGTGGCCTCCATGGTCATCGTTGCTCTGCAACGTCGATCATGGATGCCCTCGTCTTTGCCTCGCTGCCCCATATCCCTTGGAATAGATCGTCTAGAGCACCAGCAGCCGCAGTAGCCGCTCCAGGTCGGCGGCCGGGTCGTCGGTGAGACCGGTGTGCACCGGCCCGGGCTGGATGATCGTGCTGCGAGGCGCGGTCAGCCACCGGAACCGCTCACCTGGCTTCAACTGCACCGGCCCTGCCTGCTCGCTGTCCTGACGCGCGTTGCAGGTCGTTTCCCACGCTTCCAATGCCGTGTGTACGCCGACCAGGTCGATCTCCGGATCCAGCGCTCGGAGTCGGGCGTCGTCCACGTGGATCTTCGCGCACAGGTAGTCGCGGGCCTGGCAGTAGAGCAGCACTCCGACGTTGACCCGCTCGCCGCGCTCCACGCGGGGCACGACGCGGATCACGGCGTACTCGAAAGGAGTCATGCCGCTGCCGCTCCCGGAAGCCAGGCGGCGGACCGTTCCGCCCGCGCCGCCAGATGCTCCCGATACGCCGCGCGCCCCGCGTCGGCCGCGTCGAAGCCGGACTCGACCAGCCAACTGTCCGGGACCAGCGCCAGCACCTCGCCCAGCAGCTCCGGGACCGCCGGCGCGAGGGCCGCGTCGGCGCTGGGAAGGTCGTCGGCGTCCCCCCGCAACACGTGGTCCGTCGCGTCGTAGGGCCGCGCCACCGCCGCGGCCGCCAGGGGCCAGTTGTGGTGGAAGTACAGCGAGGCGCCGTGGTCGATCAACCACGGCCGGCCGTGCCAGATCAGCAGGTTCGGGTTGCGCCAGCTCCGGTCGACGTTCTCGGCGAACGCGTCGAACCACGGCACCCGGGACGCCAGGTCGGGGTCGACCCGGTGCGCGTACGGGTCGAAGCCGAGCGCCCCCGGCAGGAAGTCCACGCCGAGGTTCGCCCCGCCGCTGCCTCGCAGCAGATCCTGCACCTCCTGGTCCGGCTCGGCCCGGCCGATCACCGGGTCGATGTCCACGATCACGAGGTCGGGCACGGGCAGCCCGAGGCGACGGGCCAGCTCGCCCGCGATCACCTCCGCGATCAGCGCCTTGGGCCCTTGCCCGGCGCCGCGGAACTTCGCCACGTACGTCCCCAGGTCGTCGGCCTCCACCACTCCGGGCAGCGAGCCGCCCTCCCGCAGAGGGGTGACGTACCGGATGGCCGTGACCTCGGGCAGCATGATGGTCACCCTAAAGGCCGCTGCCCGCGCTGGCGGCGGCTTATCGACGGTATGGATCGATGGGGGCTTTGACGGTGACGTTGCTGTTGGCGTTCGCGGCGGTGCTGCTGCTCGCGGTGTTGGTGTCGAGCCTGGCGCACCGCACGGTGCTGTCCACCGCGGCCTTGTTCCTGATCGCGGGGTTCCTGCTCGGCCCCGGCGTGTTCAACCTGATCCCGTTGACGCCGCAGTCGTCGATCGTGGGCACGCTGGCGGAGCTGGCGCTGTTCGCGGTGCTGTTCAGCGACGGCATGCGGGTCGGCTGGCAGGATCTGCGCACGGCGTGGCGGCTGCCCGGGCGCGCGCTCGGCTGGGGCATGCCGCTGACGTTGATCATCACCGCGCTGCTGGCGAAGTACGTGGTTGGCCTGGGCTGGCCGGAGGCGCTGCTGATCGGCGCGATCCTGGCTCCGACTGACCCTGTGTTCGCGGCCGCGCTGGTCGGCAACAAGAAGGTGCCCGGCCGGCTCCGGCACTTGCTCAACGTGGAGTCCGGCGTCAACGACGGCCTCGCGCTGCCCTTCGTGATGCTCTTCCTCGCCATCGCGGCCGGCTCGCACGACCTGCACCTGGCCGAGCTGGGCTGGGAGCTGGTGATGGGCCTCGTCATCGGCGTCGCCGTGCCGTGGCTGGCGATCAAGCTGGAGCGCACGCGCTTCTTCTCGGCGTCGACGACGTACGAGCCGCTGAACGCGGTCGCGATCGGCCTGCTGGTGTTGGCCTTGGGACAGGTGACGCACGGCAACCTGTTCATCGCGGCGTTCGCGGCCGGGGTCACGGTGGCGACGTTCGGGGAGCGTCAGAGGGAGTCCTTCGAGGAGTTCGGCGAGCTGGTGGCGGAGCTGTTCAAACTCGCCGCGCTGCTGGTCTTCGGCGCGTTGATCTCGCCGACGTTCCTCGGGCAGATCGCCTGGCAGGGCTGGCTCTTCGCGATCCTGGCGCTGGTGGTGGCCCGGCCGGTCGCGCTGTGGATCTCCTTCCTCGGCACCCGCCTGTCCGCGCGAGAACAGGCCGCCGCGATGTGGTTCGGGCCCAAGGGCTTCGCTTCTGTGGTGTACGTGCTGGTGGTGCTCAAGGAAGGGATTCCGGCCGGCGACCTGGTGTTCCATCTGGTCGGGGTGACTGTGGTGCTGTCGATCCTGCTGCACTCGTCCACCGACGTGGTGGTGGCGCGCTCGTTCGACGACTCCCGGGAGACGCCGGCCTGGCACGGCGCGTTCCAGCGGGTCGGGGCCCAGGTCAAGCGCCGGCGCCGGATCCGGATTCACCGCCGGACAGACAAGCGTCCCTAGTCGCCGCGCGCGCGGCGACGTACCGATAGCGTGTCTGTGAACTTTCTCGATCTTCTGGAGGTCCGATGACTGTGCCACCAGCGCCGCCTGCGCCCTCGGGGGCGTTCGCCGGGGCTCCGAAGGAGCGCCCGGGGGTCGTGACCGCCGCCTGTGCCCTGATGTTCGTCGTGGCCGGGATCAGCCTGATCGCCGCGATCCTCGGGTTGATGGTGCTCGGCCCGGTCCGCGACGCGGTCGAGAACGTGCGGTTCGACGATCCGCAGGTGGGGGCCGTCGCGCCACAGGTCGTGGTGTGGGGACTCGGCGTCGGCATCGGGTTCAACCTGGTGGTCGCTGTCGGGCTCGCGCTCCTCGGCCTGTTCAACCTGCGGGGCTCCAACGGCGCGCGCGTCACCACCTGGGTGGTCGTCGGCCTGTTCCTGCTGTGCGGGGTGTGCGGCCTGCTCCTCCAGGGAGTCAGCGGCGTGACGCCCATCGGCGGCGGGGGCGACCCGGACTCGGAGCGGCTGGCCCGGGCCATGGAGGCGGCGACGCCGAGCTGGTACAACTCCGTCTCTGTCGGGGTTGCGCTGGTGGATGTGCTGGCGTACGTGGCGATCGTGGTCCTGCTCGCGTTGCCGGCGGCGAACGAGTTCTTCCGCAAGCCCGCGCCGCAGTGGGAGCCGCCGGCCGATTACCTCACCCCGCCCGCGGGCCCCGCACCCGGCGCTCCTGGCGCCCCGACCACGCCCGGCACGTCTGGAGCGCCGCCTGCCTCCAGCGACCCTTGGGACGCCGTGCCGCGCGAGGGCGGCTCGGAGCCCGGCCGGCCGCCGTCTGAAGGCGGTTCGCCGCCGCCGCGGGAGTCGTGATGCCGACCGCACTGGTCACCGGCGCCAGCGCCGGTCTCGGCGCGGCGTTCACGCGTCGGCTCGCGTTGGAGCACCACGACCTGATCCTGGTCGCGCGGGACGCGGTGCGGCTCAACGAGCAGGCGGAGAAGCTGCGCGCCGAGCACGGCACCGAGGTCGAGGTGCTGCCGGCGGACCTGACTGTCGACGAGGACTGCGAGCGGGTGGAGCGACGGCTCGCCGACCCCGACCGTCCGGTGCACGTGCTGGTCAACAATGCGGGCGTCGGTCTCAACAGCTCGTTCGTCGAGGCGGACATCGCCGAGGAGGAGAAGCTGCTGCGCCTCAACGTGCGGGCCGTGATGCGGTTGACCCACGCTGTGCTGCCGCAGATGCTGGCGCGCCGCAAAGGCGACGTGATCAACGTGTCGTCTGTGTCGGGGTTCGGCCCGGCGCAGCCCGGAGCCACGTACTCGGCGACCAAGGCATACGTGATCAACTTCAGTGAGTCGATCGCCGCCGGGGTCAAGGGGTACGGGGTGCGCGTGGTGGCCCTGTGCCCGGGTTACACGCGCACCGAGTTCCACCAGCGCGCCGGGATCAACATTCAGCCGATCCCGGCCAAGGCGTGGCTGAACGCCGACGACGTGGTGCGCGAAGGTCTGCACGACCTGCGCCGTGGCAAGTCGGTCAGTGTTCCCAGCGTGCGGTACAAGGTGGTCGTCGCCGCGATGCGGCACCTGCCGCACGGGTTGGTGAAGCGGCTGACCCGCGACACCCGGGGCCGGATCAAGCAGGCGCCGAAGGGCGGGGACGGCACGCGGCGATGACGTACGACTCCGGCTACTTGATCCGGGGTGATCTGGGCGTGACCCGGCGGCGACAGTTAGGGTTTCTGTCGTGTCTGACCGGGATGAGTTGCTCACGCTGATCAAGGACCTGGCCGTGGTGCACGGCAAGGTCGTCCTCACCAGCGGCCAGGAGGCGGACTACTACGTCGACCTGCGCCGCGCCACGCTGCACCACGCCGCCGCGCCGCTCATCGGGCGGGTGATGCTGGAGGCAACCGCCGACTGGGAGTACGACGCGGTGGGCGGCCTCACCCTCGGGGCGGACCCGGTGGCGGCCGCGATGCTGCACGCCGCCGCCGCGCAGGGCCGCAAGCTGGACGCGTTCGTGGTGCGCAAGTCGACGAAGACCCACGGCATGCAGCGCCGGATCGAGGGCCCGGACGTCGCGGGGCGTCGTGTGGTGGCGCTGGATGACACCTCGACCACAGGCAACAGCCCGCTCACCGCTGTGGCGGCGCTGCGCGAGGCGGGCGCGGACGTGGTCGGGGTCGCGGCGGTGGTGGAGCGCGGAGCCGCGGCGGCGATCGGGGCTGCTGGCCTGGATTACCGGCACGCGTACCACGTCGACGAGTTGTTCTGACGCGTGTGGCGTCACAGCCAGTCCATGATCAGCCCCGGCGTCAGCGGCGCAGCGTGACGAACAAATCTATTCGTAGTCCCCGATATTGGAGCAAATAGATAGGGTCAACTGTCAGTATTGAGGGGTGAGTGTTGCCCTCGCTTCTTCGCCACTCGAGGCTGCTGGCCTCGATGTGAGTCCTAGTTCCCCAGTTGCCGGTGAGCCTGTCAGCCGTAACGACGCAGAGCGTCTCGCGGTGGTGCTGAAAGCGCTCGCCGATCCGACCCGGCTCCGGCTGCTCAGCCTGGTGCAGTCGGCGCCCCGATCCGAGGCGTGTGTCAACGAGTTGACCGCGCCGCTCGGCATCAGCCAGCCCACGGTGAGTCACCACCTGCGGATACTCACCGAGGCCGGGTTGCTGCAGCGCGAAAAGCGCGGTGTCTGGGCGTACTACCGCCTGGTGCCGCACACCCTGACGCAGGTCGCGCACCTGTTGACGCCGCCCCGGCGGCGCGCCAGGCGCTAACCGCCCGCACCATCCGAACAACCCACGACGTGGGCCTGCGCCGGCAACGCCGGCGCGGGCCCACACTGTTCCGCCCGGGCGGGTTCGCTCGGTTTTGTCAAG
>WHSM01000141.1 GCA_009380105.1 Micromonosporaceae bacterium | reverse complement strand
GCATCGGTCAGTCTGGGTTACTGTTCGTCCCATGCGCGCACGACTGGCCGATGTCGCCAAGCAAGCCGGGGTGAGTGAGGCGACCGTCTCCCGGGTGCTCAACGACCGCCCCGGAGTCAAGGCCGAGACCCGGCAGGCGGTGCTCACCGCGCTCGACGTGCTCGGCTTCGAGCGCCCGGCGCAGCTGCGCAAACGCAGCGCTGGCCTCGTCGGTCTGATCGTCCCGGAGCTGGACAACCCGATCTTCCCGGCTTTTGCCCAAGCCATCGAGTCCGCCCTCGCCCAGCATGGCTACACCCCGGTGCTGTGCAGCCGGCCCAAGGGCGGCGTGCCGGAGGACGAGTACGTCGAGATGCTGCTCGACCGCAACGTCTCCGGGATCATCTTCGTGTCCGGGCTGCACGCCGACACCAGCGCGGATCCCGAGCGGTACCGGCAACTGGTCGCCCGCCGACTCCCCATCGTCTTGATCAACGGCTTCGTGTCGGGTGTCGCGGCGCCGTTCATGTCCACCGACGACAAAACGGCCGGCGAGATGGCGGTCGGTCACCTGGCGGCGCTGGGGCACCGCCGCATCGGCCTGATCAGCGGCCACGACAGATACCTGCCGGTGCAGCGCAAGATGGCCGGGTACCGGGCGGCGATGCGGGCGCTGACCAGCGCGGCCGAGTCCGAGTTGGACGAGCTGATCGAGCTGTCCCTGTTCTTCGGCGTCGAAGGCGGGCAGGCCGCCGCGGCCCGCCTGGTGGAGAAGGGCGTGACCGGGATCGTCTGCGGCTCGGACCTGATGGCGTTGGGAGCGATCCGCGCGGTCCGCCAGCAGGGCCTGGCCGTGCCGGCTGACGTCTCCGTGGTCGGGTACGACGACTCCACCCTGATGGCGTTCACCGACCCGCCGTTGACCACGGTCCGCCAGCCGATGCCGGAGATGGCGGTCGCGGCGGTCCGGGCCTTGGTCGACGAGATCCAGGGCACGCCGGCGCCGCACTCCGAGTACCTGTTTCGACCGGAGCTGATCATGCGCGGCTCCACCGGCGCGGCCCCCAGAACGTCAAGCATCCCCGGGAACGTGTCCGCATCCGACGCTCTGATAGGACAGGTTCCCGGGAACGTTTGACTAGCTTCGCGGTCGGATCACGCGGGCAGGTCGGGGAACCGGGCCCTGATCCTGTTTCCGGCGGTGCAGATTCCCTCCAAGGTGGGGGTGGACCGTGAAGAGAATCTCCTCCATATTCGACGGGAGCCCTGACTCGTCGCTGAGCGAGCGCTGACCGAGGTAGCACAGCCCAGGAGGTGATCTCCGTGCTGAGGTCTGACAGTGGACGCGACGAGAACTCCGGCGGAGCGGGCGCGACCGACCTGCTCCGTTTCGGGGTGCTCGGTCCGCTGGAGGTCATCGACGAGGGTGGCGCGCGCACGCCCACCGCGCCACGGCTCCGGACGCTGCTCGCCCTCATGCTGATGCGCGCCAACACGGTGGTGTCCCACAGCGAGCTGGCGGAGGAGCTGTGGGGGGCCGACCCACCTGATCGTTGGACAAACACGATTCAGGTGTTCGTGCGCCGGATTCGCCGCCTGCTGTGCCCGGGCCTCGGCCCCAGCCACCCCGATCAGCGATTGCGCACCTCGCCGGCTGGCTACACGTTGTGCGTGGCGGCTGAACAGCTGGACCTGTCGCGGTTTGAGCGGCTCGCGGCGAGTGGGAGGCGGGCGGCCCGCGATGGCGATCCGGAAGGCGCCGGGGAGTCGCTGCGGGCGGCGTTGGCGGTCTGGCGCGGCCCGGCGCTGGCGGACGTGCCCGTTGGGAGCGTGCTCCAGCCCTGGGCGGTGGCGCTGGAGGAGGCGCGACTCGCGGCGCTCGAGGAGGGTGTCGAGGTGGAGCTGCGCATGGCGCGGCATCGCGAGCTGGTGGCTGAGCTGCGCGCGCTCACCGAGCAACATCCCTTGCGCGAAGCGTTCTGGCGTCAGCTGATGGTGGCGCTGTGCCGATCCGAGCGGCGGGCCGAGGCGCTGGACGCCTATCAGCGGTTGCGGAACACGCTCACGTCTGAGCTCGGGGTGGAGCCGGGCGCCGAGGTGCGACAGGTGCAGCACGCGATTCTGGCGGGCGACCCGACGCTGAACCTCGGACAGTCAGCGCCCGGGGGTCCGCTCGACCAGCTCGCTGTCTCCGAACCGGCGCCGATGGCGCAACTGCCGGCGGACATCGGTGACTTCATCGGCCGGGAAGCGCCGCTCGCCGAGGTGCGCGCCGCGCTGCGGGCTGGCCATTCGCCGACCGGGAATGGCGAGGCGGCGGGCGCGCCGCTGGTCGTGGTGATCAGCGGAAGAGGAGGTGTCGGCAAGTCGGCGCTGGCGATGCGTGCCGCGCACGCCTGCCGCGCGACGTTCCCCGACGGGCAGTTGTACGCCAACCTCCAGGGCTCAGCGCGCCCTGCTGACGTGCTCGCCCGGTTCCTGCGGGCGCTCGGATGCGACGGCGCCGCCATCCCGGATTCCCTGGAGGAGCGCGCCGACAGCTTCCGCTCCCGGTTGGCGGACCGGCGGGTGCTGGTCGTGCTCGACGACGTGGCGGACGAGTCGCAGGTGCGTCCGCTGCTGCCCGGCGACGCTGGCTGCGCCGTCATGGTCACCAGCCGGCGGCGTCTGGCCGGCTTGGAAGGCGCCGCGGCCGTCGACCTGCCGCTGTTCGCGCCGGACGACGCGATCGAGCTGCTCGCCCGGCTGGCGGGCGGGTCGAGGCTGGCGGCGGACCGCGATGCGGCGGAGCGGATCACGGAGCTGTGCGGGTTGCTACCGCTCGCGCTGCGGGTGGCTGGCGCCAAGCTGTCCGCCAGGCCGCACTGGTCGGCTGCGGACCTGGCCTATCGGCTCGCCGACGAGCACAGCAGGCTCGGTGAGCTCTGGGCCGGCGATCTCGACGTGCGGGCCAGCTTCACACTCAGCTATCAGGCCTGCGGACCGGCCGAGCGCCGGGCGTTCCGGCTGCTCACCGTGGCGCCGTCGCCGGACTTCCCGGCATGGGTGGCGGCGGCGGCCTGTGACATGGACGCGGCGGCCGCTGACGCGGTGGTGGAGCGCCTGGTCGACGCGAGGTTGCTGGATGTCGCGGGTCGCGACGAGATCGGGCAGCTGCGCTACCAGTTCCACGACCTGCTGCGCGTGTTCGCGGCGGAGCGGCGCGAGGCCGAGGAGTCGGACAGCGATCACAGGGCGGCCGTGGGCCGGGTGTTGAGCGCCTACCGTGACCTCGCTCGGGCCGCGGACGAAGAGTTGCGACCGGGTCGGATCGCCATGGCCGTCGCGGACCAGCCCGCGGGTCATCGGTGGGCCGGGATTGGCGACCTGGCGGGGTCGGTGGCGCGTGATCCCGTCGGGTGGTTCGGGGCGGAGCGGGCGTCTCTGATCGGCGCCGTGGCGCAAGCGCACGCCGCCGGGATGTGGCCGCTGGTCTGGACCACGGCCCAGGCCGCGGTCGGCTTCTTCGACCTGCGCAGCTACTGGGACGACTGGCGCCAGGTGACCGACCTTGCGCTGGACGCCGCACGTCGGGCCGGAGACGAGTACGCCGCCACGCTCTCCCGGTACGACCTCGGCCTGCTGCACGCCGACCGGGACCGGGCGGCCGACGCCGCGGGGTGCCTCGCGGAGTGCATCGAAGCGTTCGAGCGACTCGGCCGCACCCGGGAAGCGGCCCTGGCGCGCTCCGACGTCGCGATTGAGCTGCTGGATGAGCGGCGTGCCGGTGAGGCGCTGGAGCAGGCGCACCGGGCGTTGGAGGTGCTCGTCGAGTGCGGCGACCTCCGAGGCGAGGCGCTGGCCAGTCGCGCGGTCGGCAACACGCTGCGTCATCTGGGCAGGTTGTCCGACGCGATGCGGTATCTGGACCGTTCGCTCGACCTCTTCCGGGCGCTGGGGGACCGCCGCTGGGAGGCGTACCTGCTGCTGGTCAGGGCCGGGGTGCGGGAACTGCGGGGCGAGGTGGACCGGGCCGGCGAGGAGGTCGCCGAATGCCTGACGATCCTTCGCGCCCTCGACGACCGTCGTTGGGAGGGGTTCGCGCTCCGTTCCCTCGGCGACATCAGGCGTCGGCAGGGGAGTCTCGGGGACGCCGCGGCCTGTTACCGCCGGGCGCTGGCGATCATGCGTCGCCTGGGAGACCGGCGCAGCGAGGGCTACCTGGCCCACAGCCTGGGCGATCTGTTCCGGGTCGAGGGGCGGCTGACGGAGGCGCAGACCCTGCTGGAGCACAGCCTGGAGATCTTCGTCGAGTTCGACGACCCCAGGGGTCGACCGCTCGCGCTGCTGGCGCTCGGCGCGGTGGCCCGGGCCGACCGCCGCCACGCGGAAGCGGTCGACCTGACCAGGCGCAGCCTGGACCTGCTGCGCAAGCTGTCGATGCCGTTGTGGGAAGCACGTGCGCTCACCGACCTGGGAGAGGCCCTGGCAGCCGCTGGTGGCGCCCGGGCCGCGCGCCGGCGATGGCGGGAAGCGCTCGCGATATTCCGTGAGATCGGCGTTCCGGACGCCGAACGGGTGGAGACGTTGCTGAGCGCCACCTCGCACGACGCGACGGGCGTGCTCCGCTGACGCTGGCGCCGGAGGTGGGTCTCACCGGGCGAACCAGGCCGCGGCGTCGGGCGGCAGCACGCTGCCCCCAGGCAGATTGCCGCCGCCGTCGCGCCAGATGGGGTCGCTGGCGCACAGCAGGTCGCCGTAGTCGGGCAGGTCGACCGGCGCGCCGCTGAGGTTCACCGCGCAGACGAAGCCTGGTTCCCGGGCGAACACCAGCGCGTCGTCCGGCGACGGCAGCCACCGCATCCCGCCGTCGCCCAGCGCGTCGTGCGCGCGCCGGGCGCGCAGCACAGCCCGGTACAGCGACAGCATCGAGTCCGGGTCGTCGCGCTGCGCCTCGACGGTCAGCGAGCGCCACGACGTGGGCATCGGCAGCCACGACCCGCCCGGCCCGAACCCGTATGGGGGTTCCGGCCCCGACCACGGGATCGGCACCCGGCAGCCGTCGCGGCCCCGTTCCGTGTGACCCGAGCGCGCCCACACCGGGTCCTGGAGCACCGACTCCGGCAGGTCCGCCACCTCCGGCAGGCCCAGCTCCTCACCCTGGTAGAGGTACGCCGAGCCCGGCAGCGCCAAGGTCAGCAGCAGCGCGGCGCGGGCCCGGCGCAGTCCGGTGGCCCCGCCGCCGTACCGGGTGACGTGGCGGATCACGTCGTGGTTGGACAGCACCCAGGTGGTCGGGGCCTCCACCGCCGCCGTCGCGGCCAACGAGCCGTCGATCACCTCGCGCAGCGACGCGGCGTCCCAGTCGGTCTTCAGGTACTCGAAGTTGAACGCCTGGTGCAGCTCGTCCGGGCGCACGTACGCCGCGAGGCGCTCCGGCCCGGGCACCCACGCCTCGGCCACAGCGATCCGCTCGCCGGGGTAGCTGTCGAGCACCTTGCGCCAGTCCCGGTAGATTTCGTGCACGTCGTCCTGGTCGAAGTACGGCAGCGGCTCGACCCCGAGCAGCTTGCTCTGCGGGTCGCGCCCGGTGTCGGCGAACTGCGGGTCCTTGACCATCCCGTGCGCCACGTCGACGCGGAACCCGTCCACGCCGCGGTCCAACCAGAACTTCAGGATGTCGAGGAACTCGTCGCGGACCTCCTGGTTGGTCCAGTTCAGATCAGGCTGCTCCGGCGCGAACAGGTGCAGGTGCCACTCGCCGGGCCGGCCGTCCGGACCGGCGACCCTGGTCCACGCCGAGCCGCCGAACACCGACTGCCAGTCGTTCGGCGGCAGCTCACCGGCGGCGCCGCGTCCCGAGCGGAAGAGGTACCGGTCGCGGGCCAAGCTGCCCGGCCCGTCAGCCAAGGCGGACACGAACCACGGATGCGCGGACGACGTGTGGTTCGGGACGATGTCGACGATCACCCGGAGCCCGAGGTCGTGCGCGTCGGCGAGCAGCGCGTCGACGTCGGCGAGCGAGCCGAACATCGGGTCGACGTCCCGGTAGTCGGCCACGTCGTACCCGCCGTCAGCCATCGGGGAGAGGTAGAACGGCGTGATCCACACCGCGTCGACGCCCAGCTCCCGCAGGTGCGGCAGCCGCTGCCGGATCCCGGCGAGATCGCCGATGCCGTCGCCGTCGGAGTCGGCGAAGCTGCGCACGTACACCTGATAGATCACCGCGTCCCGCCACCAACCCGGCACGCGGCCGGGTTGGGACGGCGGCTCGGACAACTCCTCGCTCATGACACTCCTCATCGCTGTCAACTGTGCAGGGGAACAACCAGGGGCGCCAGAAGCCACTGCGGCGCCACAAGCTATTGCGGCGCTGCCAGGACCACCACGGACCGGGCCGGGAGCGTCACGGCGCCGGTCGCGTCGTCGACGGTCACGGCCCGCACCTCCTCGTCAACCCCATTCGCTTGTACAGGGTGCAGCCGCGCGCCTTCGCCGGCCAGCTCCGCGAGCGTGATGGTCCGGGCGGCGCCGGCGTTGACCAGAACCGTGACCGACGCCGACCGCGGATCCACGTCGGACGGGTCGGCGACCCGCATCGCGAGCAGACCGGGCGCGTCCCGGCCGTCTCCGGTGAGCGGGAAGCTGACCTGCCGGCTGATCGCGGCGGCACTGCCGAGCGAGAACAGCGGCGTGCTGGCGCGGATCCGCAGGAACTCGCCGAACCGGGCCCGCGAGTCGTCGATCGCGGCGCAGTCCGGCCGCAACGAAGCGTCGGCGAGCAGCGGACGCGCGTACGGCCACTTGTCCTCGTTGTCCGCGGCCGGCGACAGCCCGCCGCCGAACCCGTTGCCGTCCGCGCAGTCCCACAGCAGCCGGTTGAACCAGTCGCCGGAGTCGTAGGAGTTGCGGTCGAGCGACTTGCTGCGCAACTGCTCGCTGCCGGCGTGCACGAAGGCCAGACCCTGGCCGAGGAGCACGGTGGCGAGCCCGAGGTTCTGAAGGCGAACCCGGTCCGGCATCGCGGTGGCGGCAGGCAGCTTGTACGCCAGTGCGTCGTACAGGGTCTCGTTGTCGTGCGCGTCCACGTAGGTCACCGCCTCGCCGGGGTGGGCGGTGTAGCCGGCGGGGGAGCCGTTGTAGTCGACGTCCCGCCCGGCCCGGCGCGTCCCGTCGGAGCCGGTGAACTCGTACGCCGCCAGGTTGCCGGCCATGCCGACCTTGATCTGGTCGTGGTAGCGCAGCAGCCGGGCGGCCCGCGCGGCCGCGTCGCCGTTGGCCGGGGCGCCGTTGTCGGCGGTGCCGAGCCCCGAGGCGAGCCCCTGGATCCGGGGATCGGCGTCGAACGGGCCGCCGCCGCGCACCGCGTCGCGGAGCCGGTCGTTGAACGTGCCGATCCCGGTCCCACCGAGTTCGAGTTGCGTCGCCTGGCGGAACCGCGCGTTGTCGGCGATTTCGCCGAAGTTCCAGCCTTCGCCGTACAGCAGGATGGACCGTCCGTCGACGCCGTCGCGCTCGACGGTGAGCGCGTCGAGAGCCCGCCGCACCGCGACCATGTTGGCTCGCGGGTGGTGGCCCATCAGGTCGAAGCGGAAACCGTCCACTTTGTACGCGCGCGCCCAGGTGACGATCGAGTCCACTACCAGCTTGCCCATCATCGCGCGCTCCGGCGCCGTGTTCGGGCAGCACGTGGACGTGGCGACGGCGCCGTCGGCGAGCAACCGGTGGTAGTAGCCGGGAACGATGCGGTCCAGCACCGAGCCGCGGTCCAGGCCGGCGGCGTGGGTGTGGTTGTAGACCACGTCGAGCACGACCCGCAGGCCGGCGTCGTTCAGCCTGGCGATCGCGCCGCGCAGCTCGCGGACCCGGGCCAGACCGTCCGGGTCAGAGGCGTATGAGCCTTCCGGGACGCTGTAGGCGCCGGTCGGGTCGTACCCCCAGTTGAAGGAGTCCGTCGCCGCGAACCGCGCGGCGCACGTCTGCTGCTGGTCGGAGTCCGGGGGCATCGATGCGAAGTCGCAGTCCGGCTCGGTCCGGTCGGAGCGCCGTTCCTTCGTGGTGGCGAAGTCCTGCACCGGCAGCAGCTGCACATGGGTCAGCCCGGCGTCGGCGAGCTGACGCAACCGTCCCATGCCGGCCGAATCCGGCCGCGTGAACGCCTGATAGGTTCCCCGGTCGGCCACCGGGACCGTGGCGTCGGAGGCGGAGAAGTCGCGCACGTGCAGCTCGTAGACGCTGGCGGCGTGCGCGGCGACCGGCGCCGGCTTGCGGAGATCAGCCCACCCTGAAGGGGCCAGGGCAGGGTCGGCCAGGTCACCGAGCCAGGCCCGCGTCGAGTCGGCGGCGACGGAGACCGCGTACGGGTCGATCACCGAGCTGGTCACCACCTCGCGCCCGGCAGGCGAGTAGACCGTCACCCGGTACGCGTAGTACTTGCCGCGCCACGACGGATCCCCGGTGACGGACCAGACGCCGGTGCTGTCGTCGCGCGCCATGGCGGCGAGCCGAGGCTGCGCAGAGGAGGCCGTGTCGTACAGCTCCAACTGGACCTGCTGCGCGGTCGGCGCCCACAGCGACAGCGTCGGCACGCCGCTGCGCCACACGGGGCCGAGGGCAGCGGAAGCGGCCCGGTCGCCGTGGAGCGCGTCGAGCAGCTCGCCGGTCTGCGCTCCGGTGGCGGTGCGGACCGCCCCACCGGCGTCCCGCTCTGCGACGACGATCTGTCCTCGGCTTGCGGCCGCCACCCGGCCGGCGTCGCGGGGGTCGACCCGCAGGGCGGCGTAGTCGGCGAGGTGGGGGAGCCGGGCGCGCTGCTCCGGTGACAGCCCGCCGTCCGCGGGGGACAGCCGGATCACGCTGTGGTCGCCGACCACCCGGCCGGCCGAGTCGACCTCGATGCCGCCGTCAGCGGCGTACAGCAGTTGGTACGTCATCCCGTCAGGTGTGCGCCCCGGCCACGCCACCGTGGTCTCGTCGATCCACACGGCGCGGGACTTGGTCAGGTCGGCGTCCGGGCCGGCGCCGCCAGTCATCGGCAGGACGTAGCCGGGCGTGGCCGCGACGATCCACACTTCGTGGCCGAACCGTGCCAGGTCGAGGGACTGGTCGTCAGGCAGATCCTTCTGGTCGCCCTGGTGCAGGATGTAACTGAGACTCTCCGCGCCGTCGGCGAGGGGCACCTCGAAGACCGCCCCGAAGCCGTCCTGCCGCGACGGCGTCAGCGGGTCGTGCCACTCGGTGGGGTTCGCGGCGCCGGTCCACAGGTGCAGACCCCAGCCGTCGTAGTCCCCGGCCGGCCGGTGGTAGTGGATCACGGTCTTGCCTTCGGCGGCGGCGCGCGTCGGGTGCACCGCGTTCACGCCGGAGACCACGTGCCCGGAAGGCTGGCGCTCTGGGACGAACGACTGGTCCGGCCCGGGATCCTTGTCATCGCCGCGATGGACGATGAAGTTCAGCGGCGCCGCCGGATTCTTCAGCGGCACCTTCCAGAACGCGCCGTAGTCGTCGGTCCCGTCCGGCATCCGGGGGTTGTCCCAGGTGGTGCCGGACTCGACAGCGTCGCCCCACAGGTGCAGGCCCCAGCCGGCGTACTCGCCGTCGGGCCGGTGGTAGCGGACGGTCGCGTAGCCCTGGGCCTCGGCTTGCGAGGTCGCGACGTCACAGGAACCGGACGTCAGCCAGATCTCGCCGGTCCGCGCGGCGTCGACGGTGCGGTCGGCGCCGCAGTCCTTCTCGTCGCCCCGGTGCGCGATGTAGTCCACCTGCGAGGCGCCCGGCTTGAGCTTCACCCAGGCGAAGCGCCCGTACGAGTCCTCACCGGCGAACGGCAGCGGCGAGGACCAGTCGGTCGGCTGCTCCACGTCGCCCCACACGTGCAGGCCCCAGCCGTCGTAGTCCCTGTCCGGCCGCTGGTAGTGCACGACCAGCCAGTCCCGGGACGCGGCGCCCGGATCGTCGACGGGCGGCTCCTCGCCGACCACGGCGTCGCTGCGCGCCGACGCGATCCGCCCGGCGACGTCCTTCACCACGGCCTTGTAGGCGACTCTGGTAGCGGCGGGCGTCCCGGACAGGTCGTGGTAGACCCGGAACGGCCGGTTGTCGTCCGTGCCGATCGCCTGCCACTTCCCGTCGCCGACCCTCGCCGCGAACGTCACCTGCGCGAACCCGTCGCCCGGCACGTCGGCGGAGATCTCGGCCAGCCCGCGCACCGACGCGTCGGGCGCCGGGGCGGTGATCGCCACAGCCGGGGCGTCGGGCGGCAGAGGTGCGCGCTGCCGGG
>WHSM01000343.1 GCA_009380105.1 Micromonosporaceae bacterium | reverse complement strand
GGGCCCGTCGCCGGCGCCTGGCCCGAAGCAGAGCAAGACCACCGGGCCCGGCGGCACGAGCCCCAGCCCTGGCCCTGCTCCCAGTCCCACCCCGGAGCCGACCGAGAGTCCGACGGACATCCAGACGCCCGGTGAGACCTGCCGCGAGACCGGCTGAGCACATGACAGCGCCCGCCGCCCACCCGACGCCGCCAGCGCCCGCCGGCGCGACGACCCGGCGGCGTGTGCCGACCCGACGCAACAGCGAGTTGTGGCTGATCGTGCTCGCCACCGCGTTGGCAGCGGTCTTCGCGATGGGCGCGCACGCCGCGCTGTTACAGGAGGTCCGCTTCGCCGCGCTGGTGATGCCGACCATGTTCGGGGTGCTGATGCTCGTCGCCCACTCGGTGGTGCGGTTCTTCGCGCCGTACGCCGACCCGGCGATCCTGCCGTGCGTGACGTTCCTCAACGGCCTGGGGATCATGTTCATCGCCCGCATCGACCTCGGCAAGGTCGATGCCAAGGACCGGGCGGCGATCGCGGAGTACGGCACCTTCGGCTTCCGCCAGCTGCTGTGGACCCTGGTGGCGGTGGTGGCGTTCACCGTCGTGCTCACGGTGCTGCGGGACCACCGGGCGCTGTCCCGGTACGCGTACACGCTGGCCTTCACCGGCCTGGTCCTGGTGCTGACCCCCGCTGTCCTGCCCGCGAGCCTGAGCGACCCCTACAACTCCGGCGCGAAGCTGTGGATCGCGATCCCGGGCCTCGGCCAGATCCAGCCGAGCGAGTTCGCCAAGCTGCTGTTGATGGTGTTCTTCGCGTACTACCTGGTGCGCAAGCGCGAGGTGCTGTCACTGGCGAGCAAGCGGGTGCTGGGCATCGACTTCCCCCGCCCCCGTGACCTGGGGCCGGTCCTCGTGGTGTGGGCCGCCAGCCTGCTGGTGCTCGTCGGCTCCAAGGACCTCGGCACCTCGCTGATGTACTTCGGCTGCTTCGTGGCGATGATGTACGTCGCCACCGAGCGGACGAGTTGGCTGCTGATCGGCCTCGGGCTGTTCATGGCGGGGGCGGTGTTCGCGTACACCCTCTTCGACGTGCTCCAGCTGCGGGTCTCGGTGTGGCTGGACCCGTTCGCGGACCCGGACGACACCGGCTTCCAGCCGATCCAGGCGCTGTTCGGCCTCGGCACCGGCGGCCTGTTCGGCACCGGCCCCGGCGTCGGCGCCGCGGACACCATCCCCGTCGGCCGCAGCGACTACATCACCGCCGGGATCGGCGAGGAGGCCGGCCTGTTCGGGCTCACCGCGGTGCTCGTGCTCTACTTGGTGATCGTGGAGCGGGGCCTGCGGACCGCGCTCATGGTGCGTGACTCCTTCGGCAAGCTCTTCGCCGCCGGCCTGGCGTTCTCCCTCGGATTGCAGGTGTTCGTCATCGTGGGCGGTGTGAGCAAGCTGATCCCGCTGACCGGCCTGACCACCCCGTTCCTGTCGTACGGGGGGTCGTCGCTGGTCGCCAACTGGATCCTGACCGCTCTGCTGTTACGGATCTCCGACGCCGCCCGGCGCCCGGCCGATGTCGCGCCACCCTCGGGGAAGCTCTCCAGCGCCCTGACAGAGGTGATCCGCCGGTGAACGCGCCGCTTCGCAAGGTCGCCATCGCGGTGATGGTCCTGTTCGGGCTGCTGTTCGCGAACCTCAACTACGTCCAGTTCTACAAAGGCGACTACTACCGCAACCACAAGCTCAACAACCGCGTGCTGGTCCAGGAGTACCAGCGGCAGCGCGGCAACATCCACGTGGACCGGGATGCGGTCGCCACCAGCAAGGACACCAGTGGCGAGTTGCGCTTCACCCGCGGCTACCCCAAGGGGGAGGAGTACGCGCACGTCGTCGGGTACAAGTCCATCCGGTACGGCGAAGCCGGCATCGAGGCCGAGTACGACTCGACGCTCTCCGGTGAGGACCCGCGGCTGTTCGTGCGCCGTGTGACCGACATCCTGACCGGGCGCCAGCCCGTCGGCGGCGACGTGGTGCTCACCCTGTCCGGCAAGGCGCAGCGTGAGGCGTACAAACAGCTCAAAGGCCGCAAGGGCGCGGTGGTGGCGCTGGATCCGACCACCGGCGCCGTCCTCGCGGCTGTCTCGACGC
The DNA here is from genome assembly GCA_009380105.1 of Micromonosporaceae bacterium. Classification (GTDB taxonomy): domain Bacteria; phylum Actinomycetota; class Actinomycetes; order Mycobacteriales; family Micromonosporaceae; genus WHSM01. Next base: position 2,758 of record WHSM01000343.1, on the reverse strand, counting down.
CTTCGTACGACCCGAACCCGCTGGCGAGTCACAGGTCCAAGGAGGCCGAGGACGCCTGGAAGAGGTACCAGACCTCGCCCGACCGGGTCATGCTGAACCGAGCGCTGAACGAGAACTACCCGCCCGGATCGACCTTCAAGACCGTCGTGGCGGCGGCGGCGTTGAAGGACGGCCGCACGCCCGACACGCGGATCCCGGCCGGCTCGTCGTACAAGCCGCCGCAGACCACCAGGACGATCACCAACGCGCATCCGTCGATCTGCCCGGAGTCGGAGGTGACTCTCGCCGAGGCGCTGCGGGAGTCCTGCAACACCGGTTTCGCTCAACTCGGCGTCGAGCTGGGCGCAGACAAGATCAAGTCGATGGCCAGGGACTTCGGCTTCGAGGACGACGAGTTGGAGATCCCTTTGCATGTGGGCGCCAGCCAGACGGGCGTCATGGGCGACCCGCCGTCGCTGGCCCAGTCGTGCATCGGACAGCGCGACGTGAAGATGACGCCGCTGCAAGGCGCCATGATCGCCGCAGCGGCCGCCAACGACGGCACGATCGCGAAGCCGCACCTGGTGGAGGAGGTGCGCGGCCCGGATCTCGTGGGCACCCTGGAGACCGCCAAGGAGGGCGAGCAGTATCGCAAGCCGCTCAGCCCCCAGGCCGCGGCGGACCTTCGCGGCATGATGGTCAAGGTGGTGCAGTCCGGCACGGGCACCGCCGCCCAGATCGACGGGGCAGAGGTGGGCGGCAAGACCGGCACCGCGCAGAACGCCGAAGACGCGGGTGACCACGGCTGGTTCATCGGCTTCGCGAGCAAGGACAATGCGAAGGTTGCGATAGCGGTGTTCCTGGAGCGCGCTGGCCAGGGCGGCAGTAACGAGGCCACCGGGATCGGCGGCACGGTGATGAAGACGATTCTGGACGAGCGAGGATAGACGTAGTGAGGGAGAGGCTCTGATGCTCACGCCCGGCAAGTCGATGGGCGGACGCTACCGGTTGGACGAGCGGATCGCCACCGGCGGCATGGGCGACGTGTGGAAGTGCGAGGACACCGTCCTCGGCCGCGTCGTCGCGCTGAAGGTGCTCCAGCCCGCCATGCTGGAGGAGCCTGGCTTCGCCGAGCGGTTCCGCGCGGAAGCCCGCGTCATGGCGACGATCAACCACCCCGGCGTCGTCTCCGTGTACGACTACGGCGAGGACTCCCTGGACGGCGGCGGCAACGTCGCGTTCCTGGTGATGCAGTACGTGGAAGGCGAGCCGCTGCACCGCGTGCTGGCCAACGCGGGGCGACTGACGTCGCAGCGCGCCATGGACCTCATCGCCCAGGCCGCCAACGCGCTGCAGGCCGCCCACAACCACGGCATCATCCACCGGGACGTGAAACCCGGGAACCTGCTGGTACGCCCGAACGGCGAACTCGTGCTCACCGACTTCGGCATCGCCCGCAGCGCGCTCACCGGAAACCTGACGCAGGTCGGCGCGGTGCTCGGCACCGCGTCGTACGTCTCCCCTGAGCAGGCCTCGGGCACCGGCAACATCACCCCCGCCAGCGACGTGTACTCGCTCGGCGTGGTGGCGTACCAGTGTCTGGCGGGGCGACGCCCGTTCGAGGGCGAGAACCCGATCGAAGTGGCGATGAAGCACCTCCGGGACGAGCCGCCGCCGCTGCCGCCCGATGTGCCGGATCCGGTCCGGAACGTGGTGATCCGCGCGATGGCCAAGGATGTCGCGCAGCGCTGGCCGGACGCGAAGACGATGGGCGAGGCAGCCCGCGCCGCGGCGGCCGGTCGCACACTCGGCGGCGCCGCGGCCGCTGGCGCCGCCGCTGCTGGCGCGGCCGCTGGCGCGTTCGGCGGCAGTGCCCCGGCCGGCGCGACGCCCGGCGGCACCTCCGTGATGCCGGCAGTGCCTGGCGGCCCACCTGGGCCGGGTGGGCCTAGCGGTCCTGGTGGGCCGGGCGACCGGTTCGCGCGTGGGGCCGCGAGCGTGCCGACCTCGGCGGCGCAGGGCGACGACGCGTACTACCCGGGCGACCGCCCTTCGGGCGGAGGTTACGGTGGGTACGGCCAGGAGCCGCGTAAGAGCCGCACTCCCCTGATCCTCGGGGTGGTCGCGGGCGCGCTGGCGCTGCTGCTCGGGGTCGGCCTGGTGGCCTGGGCACTCAGCGGCGGCGGGGAGAAGCCCGGCGACGGCCGCAAGTCCCCCACTGCGAAGGCCACGTTCAACCTCGACCCCGACGAGTACCTGGGCAAGAACGTCGACCAGGTGGCGAAGAAGTTGACGGACGAGAAAGACCTCAACGTCGTCAAGAAGAAGCAAGGCAAGGACGGATACCAGGCCAACGAGGTGACCGGCCTGAACCCGACCTCCGGGCTCACCAAGGGCGACACGGTCACGCTCTACTACCAGCCGAAGCAGGATGGTGGTGGCCTGCCCGGCATGCCCAACGTGCCCGGGCCTGGTGACGACGACGATGACGGAGACGACGGTGGCGACGACAACGGCGGCGTGAGTCCACCGGCGTCGGAACCCTCGGAGTCGCCGGATCCGAGTCCCACAACGTCCGAGGGCGAAGACTCTGGCATCGGCGGTGGATTCGGTGGCAACGACGCGCAGAAGGACGATTGACGGATGACCCAGCAGGCGCGCCTGTTAGGGGGCAGATACCAACTCGGTGAGCTGCTCGGTTACGGCGGCATGGCCGAGGTGCATCTCGGACGCGACCTCCGGCTCGGCCGGGACGTCGCGATCAAGATGCTGCGCGTCG
>WHSM01000225.1 GCA_009380105.1 Micromonosporaceae bacterium | reverse complement strand
GCCGCGCGCGCTCTCCCAACGCCGGCTCGGCGAGCTGGCAGAGCCGCGACAGCCGGCGCGCGGCCGTGCGGGCAGATCGCCACTGACCAGGCTCGCTCTCGGGCCGCAGCTGGTCCACCGCGTGTGAGAGGCGCTCCCAGAAGGTGGCCGCGAGCGCCGGCAGGATCTCCGTCGCCGGCTCGTGAGCCAGATGCCGCAGCCGGGGCGCTCGCGCGACTGTCACCAGACCGTCCAGCAGGGCGATGTGCGGATCGCTGACCAGCAGCGCCGAAAGGTCGGCCGCGCCGTGGCCCGCGATGGCGCCCAGCACCGCGTCCAGTCGCGTCAGCACCTCGGGGTCCAGCGCCTCCGCCGCGCTGATCTTGCCGTCGCCGGCCTCGGCCAGGCGCTGCCGCAGCACCTGCGGCGTGCGGACCGCGAGCAGCGTCCTCGACAGCCGGCGCAGCGACTCCAACGGATCGCCGAACGGAGGCGGCGCGGGCGCGGCGACGCGGGCCGCGCCCAGCAGGGAGGCGGAGCGGCGCGCTGGTCGCCGGCCGCCGCCTGAGGCCAGGGGAGGGGTGGCGAACAGCGGCGCGAAGGCCCTCAGGTCGGCGTGCAGTCGTCCGTTGGCGCCGCGCAGGTGGTCCACCCCGTCCAGCTCGTCGGGGTGCAGCCGCACCACCGGGTCGTACGAGACGACCTGGCCGACCTGCCGGCGCAGCTCGTTGATGAGCACGTCGGCCATCAACGGGTCCGGCCGCAGGTCTTCCGGGGGCGGCAGGTCGGCGGGCTCGGCGGCCAGCGGGCCCAGCGCCCGCACGCTCTTCGGCCTCGACGACGCGCCGGCGCCCGCCGTGATCAGCAGACGCTCCAGCCGCGCCAGCAACGTCCTGTCGCCGGCCCTGCGCTCCACCTCGACCTCCCGGAACCGGGAGATCACGCGCCGGCCGTCGAGCACGGTCACGGTGTCGTCGGCCACCTCCGCCAGGATCTGGCCGGCGGCGTCGCGGACCTGGCGGGCGCGGCGGATGGTCTGCAGCGTCGTGACCGGGGACAGGGAGGCCCCGCGGGTGTATGCCAACGCCAGCCGCGACAGCGTCTCGGGGATGCGACTGGCGGGGCCGCGCGCGGTGATCTCGCGACGCACGTGCGGCTCGCCGTACGGCAGCTTCAACGTCCACGGGTCGCCGGGCTTGCCACGGCGATGCCGCAGCGAGGCACCGGCGCGGGCAAGCCGCAGATCGGCGGTGTCGTAGTAGGTGGCGCGCAGCGTGACCGCGGGCTGATCGACGATCCCGCCGCCTTTCGGAACAGCCGCGCGCAGGTCCGGAAGCGTGAACAAGGGGCCGACTTCGTACTTGCGCTCCTCTTCCAGCACGAGTGGCAGCGTAGTACCCGAAACGGCCCGTGTGGGCATTGGATCACGTGCCGGGACGCTAAGACTGACGCCCCGCGATCCGGCGCTGCAGCGCGGCCTGCACGTCGACGCGGTCCCCGCCCTGGTCAGGGGCTGTTCGCCGCCAGGAACCGTCCGGGTTCAACGCGAACGCGTCGGCGTCGCCGGCCATCGCCAGGTCGAAAATTCGCGCCAGCTCGGCCTGGTTCCCCGGATCGCGCACCTCGACCAGCGCCTCCACGCGGCGGTCGAGGTTGCGGTGCATCAGGTCGGCGGAGCCGATCCAGAACTCGCCGCCGTCGCCGCTCGGCGCGCCGCCGAACCGGAACACCCGCGAGTGCTCCAGGAAGCGCCCCAGGAGGGAGCGCACCCGGATGTTCTCCGAGAGCCCTTCCACCCCTGGGCGCAGCGCGCAGATGCCACGCACCACCAGGTCGACCCGCACCCCGGCGAGGCTGGCCCGGTACAGCGCGTCGATGGTCTTTTCGTCGACGATCGAGTTCACCTTCATCTGCACCAGCGCCGGCTCGCCGGCCTCCGCGAGCCGCACCTGCCCGTCGATCCGCTCGACGATCCCGGCGCGCACGCCGTACGGCGCGGCGAGCAGCCGCCGGTATCCGGTCTGCCGGCTGTATCCGGTCAGCACGTTGAACAGGTCCGTGAGGTCGGCGCCCACCTCCGGATCGGCGGTGAGCAACCCGAAGTCCTCGTAGAGCCGGGCGGTCTTCGGGTTGTAGTTGCCGGTGCCGACGTGGCAGTACCGGCCGATCTTCCCTGCCTCCTGCCGCACCACCAGGGCGATCTTGCAATGGGTCTTGAGGCCCACCAGGCCGTACACGACGTGGCAGCCGGCGCGCTCCAGCTTGCGGGCCCAGGCGATGTTGGCCTGCTCGTCGAACCGGGCTTTCACCTCGACCAGCACCACGACCTGTTTGCCGGCCTCGGCGGCGGAGACCAGCGCGTCCACGATCGGCGAGTCGCCGCTGGTGCGGTACAGGGTCTGCTTGATGGCGAGCACCCGAGGATCCGCGGCCGCCTGCTCGATGAACCGCTGCACGCTGGTGGAGAACGAGTGGTACGGGTGATGGACCAGGATGTCGCCGTCGCGCAGCGTCGCGAAGACGCTCTTCGGGGTTTCGCCCTCCGCGAACTGCGGATGCGTGGCAGGCACGATCGGCGGGTCCGCCAGGTCCGGGCGCTCCACCTCGTCGGAGACCTGCCACAGCGCGGTCAGGTCGAGCAGCCCCGGCACGCGCAGCACGTCGTCGGGGTCCATGTCGAGCTCGCGTACCAACAGATCGAGGACATGGTCGGAGATGTCGGCGGCGACCTCCAGACGCACGGGCGGGCCGAAACGGCGCCGTGCCAGCTCCCGCTCCAGCGACTGCAGCAGATCCTCGTCGCGGTCCTCCTCGACCTCCAGGTCCGCGTTGCGGGTGACCCGGAACAGGTGATGCTCCACCACGTGCGTCCCGCTGAACAGCTCCGACAGGTGCGCGGCGATCAGCTCCTCGACGGGCAGGAACGCCCAGCTGTCCGGGTCGTCGGGCGCCACGGCGACGAAGCGGGGCACGTTGTTCGGCACCTTCACCCGCGCGAACCGCTCCGCGCCGCCGTTGCCGGCCGCCACGTCGCGGACCAGCACGGCGAGGTTCAAGGACAGACCTGAGATGTACGGGAACGGGTGCGCGGGGTCCACCGCGAGCGGGGTCAGCACCGGGAAGATGTGTTCGGCGAAGTACCGCCGGAGCCGCCGCTGCTCCGCTTCCCGCAGCCCGCTCCACGACACGATCTCGATGTTCTCGGCGGCGAGGGCGGGCTCCACGTCGTCGAGGAAACAGCGGGCGTGGCCGGCGACCAGCTCGGCCGCGCGGCAGGCGATCAGCTTGAGCTGCTCGCGGGGCGTGAGCCCGTCGGCGCTGCGCACCGTGAGTCCGGTCGACAGGCGCCGCTTCAGCCCGGCGACCCGCACCATGTAGAACTCGTCGAGGTTGCTGGCGAAGATCGCCAGGAACCTGGCCCGCTCCAGCAGGGGGCGGTCCGCGTCCCGGGCGAGCGCGAGCACCCGCGCGTTGAAGTCCAGCCAGGACAGCTCCCGGTTGCGGAACCTGTCGGCGGGCAGCTCCGCCTCCGTCTGGCCGGCCGGCACTTCCGGCTCGCCGGTCATGTGCCCATCATGACCCGGATCGCGGAAACGTCGAATGAACTCGGGGCGCCGTGAGGCGACAACTCCAGGGCGGCCGCCTCAGGGGATGGTCGGGATGGTCAGCCGGACGACGTGGCCGCTGTCGTCGGTCTCCAGCGCGATCCGCTGACCGAGCCGGAGCATCCGCAACGGGGACGCGTTGAACGCGGCCGCGTCGAAGGTCACCTCGGAGCCGTCGTCGAGCAGCGCCGAGCCGCTGCGGGCCTCCTCGTCGAACGTCGCCACTGTCGCCTGCACAGCGCCGACTCTACCGCCGCCCGCGGTTTGGCCCGCGTCTTCCCGCGGCCGCGGGAGGACACCGCGCCCGGTGGCTTTCCATGATCGCAGGAGATCCAGGGTGTACGGGCCGAGGCCGAGCTGAGCCGCCTCGGCGAGGTCCTCAGCAGTGTCGACGTCGCGGCGGAGGGACGGCCAGTCGCCGTCCAGCGGCATCGCTCCGCTGAGCCGGTGGGCCTCGGCCGAGCCAGTCCCGAAGAACGGCGCCAGCGGAGCGCCCGGACGCGCGGTCAGCAGCACCGTGCCGGACCGCTCCGCGTCGGCGGCGTACGCCCGGCGATGCCGGCCGGCCGCCGTGAGCGCGGCAGCCAGGTCCTCCGGGCGCAGCGCGGGCAGATCCGCGCCCAACGCGGCCACTCCGTCGCCGGGGCGGCGGCGCAGCGCCTGGCCGGCGCCGTACTCCAGCGCGGGGTTCAGCCCGGCGTCGGGCGCGTCGGCGACCGGTTCCGCCCCGAGCTCGCTGACTTTCCGGCGTACGGCCGGCTCGTCCGTCACCACCAGAACGGCGCCCACCTCCGCGCACCTCCCGGCAGCGGCGACGGTGTCCGCGGCGAGGGCGAGGACAAGATCGTCGTGGGGGCCGCCGGTCAGGGCGCCTCGCAGGCGGGTCTTGGCGAGCGTGAGCCGCTTCACCGGGATGATCACCGACCAGTCCGCCACGTCCCTATCTTGGCCCCGTGCGAGGACGCCTCGCGAAGTGCCCCGTCAGTGGCTGTCGGCGAGCCGGAACGCCCCATAACATTCAGTGGACTCTCCGGGAGGTGGGGATGGCATTCACGCAGGTAGGCCGGGCCGCCGTGATGGGCGCCGGCTCATGGGGCTCCACGTTCGCCAAGGTGCTCGGCGACGCCGGAACGGACGTGACCATCTGGGCCCGGCGGCCCGAGATCGCCGAGTCGGTCAACGAGCGGCACGAGAACCCCGACTACCTCCCGGGGATCCCGCTGCCGGAGCGGGTGACCGCCACGGCGGATCCCCTCGCCGCGCTGGACGGCGCCGATCTGGTGGTGCTCGCGGTGCCCAGCCAGACGCTGCGGCAGAACCTCGCCGGTTGGACCGGCGCCATCGGCGCCGACGCGACCCTGGTGAGCCTCATGAAAGGCGTCGAGCTCGGCACCGGGCAGCGGATGAGCCAGGTGATCACCGAGGTCACCGGAGCCTCGCCGGGACGGGTCGCGGTGGTGACCGGCCCGAACCTGGCGAAGGAGATCGCGGCGTGCCAGCCGACCGCGACCGTGGTGGCGTGCGAGGACCCGGCCCGGGCAGAGCTGATCCAGCGCACGGTGGCGACGCAGTACTTCCGCCCGTACACGAATCTCGACGTGGTGGGGTGCGAGGTGGGCGGCGCGGTGAAGAACGTGATCGCGCTGGCGTACGGGATCTGCACCGGCATGGGGTTCGGGGACAACACGAAGGCGACGCTGATCACGCGAGGGCTGGCCGAGACAGCGCGGCTGGGGGTGAAGCTCGGCGCCGACCCGATGACGTTCGCCGGCCTGGCCGGGCTCGGCGACCTGGTGGCCACCTGCGTCTCGCCGCTGTCCCGCAACCACACCTTCGGCGAGCACCTCGGCCGCGGCATGACGGTGGCCGAGGCGCAGGAGGCGACGAAGCAGACGGCCGAGGGCGTGAAGAGCTGCCTGTCGATCCGCGACCTGGCGCGCTCCCACGGCGTCGAGATGCCGATCACCGAGCAGGTCGAGCGGGTGTGCCACGAGGGACTGGAGCCGCAGGGCGCGATCGTCGAGCTGATGCGGCGCAGCATGAAGTCGGAGTGAGCCGGGCTCCGGCTCACGCGCGGATGTCACCCGCTGTAGGGTCGGCCGGGTGAGCAAGCCCGAGAAGTTGCGCGTTGCGATCATTTTCGGGGGTCGCAGCACCGAGCATGCGATCTCCTGCGTCAGCGCCGGCAGCATCCTCGCCGCGCTGGATCCGGACGAGTTCGAGGTGGTGCCGGTCGGTATCACCAGGCAGGGTCGCTGGGTGCTCACCAGCGGCGACTCCGAGGCGTTGGCGATCCAGGATCGGCGGCTGCCCGAGATCACCGACAGCTCTGGCACGTCCGTGGTGCTGCCGGCTGACCCGACTGCTCACGGTCTGGTCGTGTTGGATCCGGCGGACGGTCCGCGCGCGCTGTCCGGCGTCGATGTCGTGCTGCCGGTGTTGCACGGGCCGTACGGCGAGGACGGCACGATCCAGGGTCTGCTGGAGCTGGCCGGGGCGCCGTACGTGGGCGCCGGCGTGTTCGCCTCGGCGGCCGGGATGGACAAGGAGTTCAGCAAGAAGCTGTTCGCCGCCGAAGGGCTGCCGAGCGGCCCGTACGCCGTGCTGCGCGCCGGGCAGTCCCTGTCCGACGCCGACAAGAAGCGGCTCGGCCTGCCGGTGTTCGTGAAGCCGGCCCGGGGCGGCTCGTCCATCGGCATCTCGAAGGTGACCGACTGGGACTCGCTGGACGAGGCGGTGAGGCTGGCCCGGGAGTCGGACTCGAAGGTGATGGTGGAGGCCGCGTTCGTCGGGGCGCGCGAGGTCGAGTGCGGCGTCCTGGAAGGCGAGCACGGCGGCCCCCCCGAGGCGAGCCTGCCGGCCGAGATCCGGGTCGTGAGCGGCCACGACTGGTACGACTTCGAGGCGAAGTACCTCGACGACGCCTGCGAGTTCGACCTGCCGCCGAATCTGCCCGCCGAGGTGATCGAGCGGATCCGCGAGCTGTCCTGCCAGGCTTTCGTCGCGCTGGACTGCGCGGGCCTGGCGCGGGTGGACTTCTTCGTCACACCGGAGCTGGACATCTACGTCAACGAGATCAACACGATGCCGGGGTTCACGTCGACGTCGATGTTCCCGCAGATGTGGGCCGCCAGCGGCCTGGACTACGGAAAGCTGATCGCCAGGATGCTCCGCACAGCCGCTGCGGGCCGCCGCTGACGGGGGTCGCTAGGCGGGGTGGTTCGCCGCCAGGGACTCCGCGTGGGTCTTCAGGCTGGTCAGGGTGCGCTCGATGTTGCGCTGGTTGTGAGCGTCGCGGTCCCGCACCCCGAGGCCGAGGAAGTTCACCAGCGTGGCGATCGGGCGCGGGCTCAGCCGCCGGGTGCTCTCGGCGACCCGGCAGCCGTCTCCGGTCGGCTCGATGTGGTAGCGCCACTTCGCGCTCGGCAGGCCGGCGACGCGCACCAGGAACTCGAACCGGCTCGGCCGGTCAGCGGCCGTCACGGTGCACACGGTCGTCCAGACGCGGCCACGGTGCCTGTTCACGCCCCGGAACCGCG
>WHSM01000354.1 GCA_009380105.1 Micromonosporaceae bacterium | reverse complement strand
TGCTCGGTGAGCGCGTCCCGGGCCCGGGCCAGCGCCGGGTCGGGCAGCTCGTCGGTCTCGTCGTACCAGCTCAGCAGCCGGGGAACGTCGACGGTCCGCTCGTACATCGCGCGCCGCTCGGCGCGCCACGGCACGGTGTCGACGAGTCGCGCGAAGAGCGCGTCGGAGCCCGCGAGCCACCCGGGAAGCACGTCGATCCACGCGCCCCGGGGCAGCTCGGTCCGCCGCAGGCCAGCCAGGTCGCCGAGCCTCGGCCCGTCGTCGGAGCCGAGGTCGAACAGCGATCCCTGCAGGTCAGCGCTCACGCCTCACAGCGTACGACCGGATCGAACAGATGTTCCACTCGGCGCGCCTCGCCTGACTCGGCCGTCTCACGCCTGTGGCCGGTAGGCCAGGTAGACCACGCCGTTCTCGTACGACGCGCAGGCCGCGAGCGACAGCTTCCCGGGCGCGGCTTCCTCGGGGAGCAGCCGCGGACCGGACCCGCGGGTGAGCGGGTAGACGAACAGATGCAGCTCGTCGACCAGGCCGTCCGCGAGCATCGCCCGGACCAGCGTGCCGCTGCCGCTGACATAGAGGTCGCCGTCGACCTCGTCTTTCAGGCTGCGGATCGCGTCGGGGTCGTACGGCCCGATGATCTTCGAGTTCCGCCAGGTCGCATTCGTGAGCGTCCCGGAGACGACGTACTTGGCAGTGTCGTTGAAGAACGGCGCCCCTGAATCGTCCTCCACGGTCCGCGTCGACCACGCCGGCTCGAACATCTCGTAGGTCGTGCGCCCGAGCAGGATGCCCCGGCAACGTTCCGTGACCGCGCCGATCGCCTCACCCATCTGGGGGTCGAAGCCGTACTCGAACGTCCACGTCGGCGCGTCGATCACGCCGTCGAGGCTCATGAACTCGTGCACGTGTATTGCTCCCACTTGGCACCTCCGTGTCGATGTTGCCAGGTAGACCTCACCATCGCCGCAAAGTCATCGGTCGGCGGCAACCCCCGGCAGCACAGAGTCGACGGTCGCGGGACGGCCTCACGCGGGGTCCGGCATCATGTCCTGTATGCCAGAGCTGGTCTCACCGCGCCGGCTGGCGTTCTTGGACAGGTCGGGGTTCTCATGAAGACGTCGCTGGAGGGCAAGGTCGCGCTGGTCGCCGGGGCCACCCGAGGAGCCGGCCGAGGGATCGCCGTGCAACTGGGCGCGGCCGGAGCCGCGGTCTACGTCACCGGCCGGACCAGCGGGTCGCAGCGGTCGGAGATGAACCGGCCGGAGACAATCGAGGAGACCGCGGCCCTCGTGGACGAGGCCGGCGGCCGCGGAATCGCGGTCCAGACAGACCACCTCGACCCCGACCAGGTGCGGGCGCTGGCAGCGCGCATCGACGCCGAGCACGGTGCCCTGCACGTGCTCGTCAACGACATCTGGGGCGCTGCCAGGATGGAGTGGAACAAGACGGTCTGGGAATCCGACCTCGACTACGGGCTGCGCACCCTGCGCTTGGCCGTGGACACCCATGCCATCACCAGCCACTTCGCGATCCCGCTGCTGATCAGGACGCCGGGCGGCCTGGTGGTCGAGGTGACCGACGGCACTGACGAGTACAACGCGACCAACTACCGGGTCTCCTTCTTCTACGACCTCGCCAAAGCGGCGGTGAGCCGCATGGCGTTCGCGCTGGCACACGAGCTGCGGCCCCACCATGCGACGGCCGTGGCGTTGACTCCCGGCTGGCTGCGCTCAGAGGCCATGCTCGAGGCGTTCGGCGTCACCGAGTCGAACTGGCGTGACGCGACGACCCGCGTGCCCCACTTCGCGATCTCCGAGAGCCCGGCGTTCGTCGGCCGGGCCGTGGCCGCGCTCGCGCAGGACCTCGACGTGTCCCGCTGGAGCGGACAGTCGCTGTCCAGCGGGCAACTGGCGAGGAGCTACGGCTTCACCGACCTCGACGGCAGCCAGCCCGACGCGTGGCGATACGTCCCCGAGGTCCAGGACGCGGGCAGGCCCGCCGACACCACCGGCTACCGCTGAGTCACCGATGCTCGGCGGCGCCGGGAAGATCTGAGCGTGGGTTGATCGCCCAGTGGTTGGCGTGGATGACGCGGTCGGCGAAGCGGACGTCCTCCTCGCCGCGCAGCGTGAAGCCCAGTGAGCGGCAGATCCCGTTGGACGGGGCGTTGGTCACGGCCGGGAACGCGTGCACGACCCCCCCACGGCCGTCGCCGCGGGCCTGCTCCAACAGCGCCCGCACAGCGCGCTTGGCCAGCCCTCGCCCTTGGAACTCCGGCAGCACCATCCAGCCGATCTCGGAGATCTGCTGACCGTCGTCCGCATGCGACCACAGCGTCACGGTGCCGGCCACCACATCCGGAGCCGACTCGTCGGGGACGATCATCCTGATCCACGACGCGTCCGCGGCGACAGAGGCCACGTCAGACCGCACTTTCGCCTCGATGCCCTCACCTGGCAGCGGTCCGCCCAGCTCGGCCATCATCACCGGGTCGCAGCGCATCCGCGCGTACGCCTCCACATCACCCAACTCCACATCGCGCAACCGCATGCGTCACTCCCGTCCCGCCGTCGTCAGGTTCGGGTCTACCACGCGGCTCTGACAGACCGCGGTCCGCGGCGGTGTCGGTCGGCAGTCGCGAGCAGCGCGTCAGCAAAGGCGTGCGACAGTCGGGTGCGCCAGCTCACCTTCGGGCGCCGCGGTCTCGACCGCGGCGCCCGAAGGCGCCAGAATGCCGTGCCGTCGGCGCGTTGACCGGTTCAATCGCCGCGAAAGTGGAAATGTGATACGCGGTGTGAGCGGCACGCCGTCCCGGCGCCCCGTCCCGAGCACTCTCGAGAAGTCACACGCGCCCGGACTCGGCGGTCCGGTTTTGCCGGCCCCGAGCGAGGAGTCCCACGAATGAGCCTGGAACCGTCCGACGACCGCACCACCCCGTTCGATGAGCTCGGTCTGCGCCGAGAATTGCTCGACGCGCTGATCCACCTCGGATACGAGGAGCCGACGCCGATCCAGCGTGAGGCGATCGGCCCGCTGCTGGACGGGCACGACCTGCTCGGCCAGGCCGCCACTGGCACCGGGAAGACGGCGGCCTTCGCGCTGCCGGTGCTGCAGCGCATGCCAGGTGAGGGCAGGGGGCGCGAGCCGCTCGCCCTGGTGCTCACACCCACTCGGGAGCTGGCCGTCCAGGTCTCAGAGGCGTTTCACCGGTACGGCCGCGAGCTCGGCGTGCGGGTGCTTCCCGTGTACGGCGGAGCGCCGATCGTGCGGCAACTACGCGCCCTGGAGCGCGGCGTCGACGTCGTGGTCGCCACCCCGGGCCGCGCGCTGGACCACATCCGGCGGGGCACGCTGCGGCTGGCCGGCCTGCGGACCGTGGTGCTCGACGAGGCCGACGAGATGCTCGACATGGGCTTCGCCGAGGACATCGAGGCCATCCTCGAGGACACGCCGGCCGAGCGCCAGACTGTGCTGTTCTCCGCCACCATGCCGGCCCGGATCGACGGCATCGCGCGACGCCACCTGCGGGACCCGATCCGGATCGAAGTGGGGCGCGAAACCCCGGCCGAAGGCGAGCCCCCGAAGGTCCGGCAGAGCGCGTACGTGGTCGCCCGAGCCCACAAGCCGGCCGCCCTCGGCCGGATCCTCGACGTGGAGGCCCCGTCGGCCGCTATCGTCTTCTGTCGCACCCGCGAGCAGGTCGACGAGCTCACCCAGACGTTGAACGGCCGCGGCTACCGCGCCGAGGCGCTGCACGGCGGGATGAGCCAGGAGCAACGCGACCGGGTGATGGGGCGGCTGCGGAGCGAGACGGCCGATCTGCTCGTCGCCACCGACGTGGCGGCACGCGGCCTGGACATCGAGCACCTCACTCACGTGGTCAACTACAACGTGCCGTCGGCCCCGGACGCGTACGTGCACCGCATCGGCCGCGTGGGCCGGGCCGGCCGGGAAGGCGTCGCCGTGACGCTCGCCGAGCCGCGCGAGCACCGGATGCTGAAGGCGATCGAGCGGGTCACCAAGCAGCGGATCTCCATGGAGAAGGTGCCGACCGTCGCCGATCTGCACGCGCGGCGCATGGAGATGACCCGGGCGGCGCTACAGGAGTCGCTACTCAGCGACGATCTGGAGCGGTTCCGGGTGGTGGTCGAGACGCTCACCGACGAATTCGACGTCGTGGAGGTGGCGCTCGCCGCGGTGAAGCTGGCGCACGAGGCTCAGGTCGGGCCCGCCGACGACGAGGAAGAGATCCCCGACATCGAAGCCAAGCCCGGGCGCGAGAAGAAGGCGCGCCGCGACGCCCCGGCCCGGGGCCGCGGGACGCGGGACGGCGCCACACGCCTGTTCTTCGGAGTCGGGCGCCGCGCGGGAGTCCGGCCGCAGGACCTGGTGGGCGCGATCGCGGGCGAGTCGAGGCTGTCGGGGCGTGACATCGGAGCGATCGAGATCGCCGACCGCTTCTCGCTGGTCGAGGTGCCGGAGGACGCGGCCGACGAGGTGATCGCGGCCCTGCGGCGCACCACTGTCAAAGGCAAGAAGGCCACGGTGCGGCGCGAGCGGGACCAGCG
>WHSM01000480.1 GCA_009380105.1 Micromonosporaceae bacterium | reverse complement strand
CGCCTGGAGCCCCGGGATCACGTTCGCGGTCGCCGAGTACAGGTTGCGGTGGGTGAGCACGCAGCCTTTCGGGCGGCCGGTGGTGCCGGAGGTGTAGATCAGCGTGGCCAGGTCGTCGGCTTTGCGGGACACGCGACGCTGTGCGACCTCCTCGCCGGAGTTCCCCTCGCCCTGGGCCGTCAGCTTCGCGACGGCGTCCTGCTCGATCCGCCAGATCTGCCGCAGCGCGGGCAGCCGGTCCCGGACGCTGTCGACCACAGCGGCGTGGTCGTCGGTCTCCACCACGCACGCGACCGCTCCGGAGTCGGAGAGGATCCACTCGACCTGCTCGGCGCTGGAGGTCTCGTACACCGGCACGACCACCCCGCCGGCGGCCCAGATGGCGTAGTCGAACAGCGTCCACTCGTACCGCGTCTTCGACATCAGGCCCACCCGGTCGCCGCTGCCCACGCCGGCCGCGATCAGGCCCTTGGCGACCGTGATCACCTCGTCGCGGAACCGCGCCGCGGTGACGCCTTTCCAGGCGCCGCCCTCCCGCCGGGAGAACTGGACCAGGTCCGGGTCGGTGTCGGCGTTGCGCCAGACCGGGTCGGTCAGGTTGGCGTCGTCGCTGACGGCGGCGACCGGTGGTGCGGAGAACTCGCGCACGATGAGGCTCCTCGCGCTCTGTGTCGACTCTCGGGTCGACCCGATTGGGGTTTACGCCCGGTCTGGTGGGTGATGCCGGGTCCACTGCTGTCACCGACGCTGGTGACGCTGACCTTTCATGAGTATTGCCGCAACCTACCGCCGAGTTCACCTGCTGTGGAGTTCCCCGCGCCTCCCTCGTCCCCGGTTTGTCGATTACTCGTTGCCTCAGAGGCGTCCGAAGGAGCGGGTAATCGATAAACCGGGGGGAGCGGTGGGTGGGGCGGGCGGTGAGTGGGAGGCTGGCGTTGTGCCTCAGATTGATCTGGTTGAGGAGACTTTTGTCGCCGCGGCGCCGGAGGCGGTGCGGGGCCGGCTGGCCACTCTGGAGTTCGCGCGCCGGCTCTGGCCGGATCTGCGGCTGCGGGTGACCCAGGACCGCGGCGCCAAAGGCCTCCGGCACGCCGTCTCCGGCGACTTCACCGGCACGGCGGAGGTGTGGCTGGAGGACTGGGCCGACGGCGTGATCGTCCACGTCTACCTGCGCGTCGACCCGACAGGCGCCGCGTGGTCGCCGCGGCGAGCCCTGCGCGAGCTGCATCGCCGGCAACGGGCGCTCAAATCGGTGCTCTGGGCGGTCAAGGACGAACACGAGGGCGGTCGGCGCCCGGGCGAGCCAGCGAGGCGGTAGCGTGATCTGCCATGACGGACTCCTCGACCCAGTCGATCGCCATCGCCGCGCCGCCGGAGCGCGTGGCGGCGGTGATCACCGATTTCGCGAGCTATCCGGAATGGGTCTCCGCGGTGAAGAGCGCCGAGGTCGTTGAGGAGTACGAGGACGGCTACGCCAGCCAGGTCACGTTCCTGATGGACGCGGGCGTGCTGAAGGACTCGTACACCCTCAAGTACGAATACGCCGAGGACCTCTCGCGGATCGAGTGGCGCCTGGTGGAGCCCTCGCAGGTGCAGAAGCAGCAGGAGGGCTCGTACGACCTCGAGCCGGACGGCGAGGGCGGCAGCACTGTCACGTACACGCTCGCGGTGGAGTTGAACATGCCGATGCTGGGGATGTTCAAGCGCAAAGCCGAAAAAATGATCATGGACACGGCCCTGAAGGAGCTCAAGAAGCGGGTGGAGTCGCTGGCTTGAGCACGTCGGCGGACAACGAGACGGCCAAGCGGCCCGGCGTGGAGCCGGGCCCCGTGCGGGAAGAGGCCGAGCGGCTGGCCGCTGCCGTGCTGGCGCGGCTCGCCGCGGCCGGGGTCGGCCCGGACGTGGAGCAGGACCCTGCGCGCGGCGGCCGGATCGCGCACGCGGCAGGGGACGTGGCCGTCGCCGTGACCGGGTTGCTGCGGGAGTTGGCTGGCGCGCCGGAGTCCGGCGAGCCGCGCGAGGGTCTGAACCTCCGGGAGAGCTTCGCCCTGTTCGCCAGCCAGGTGGTGGAGTCGGCCGGCGTGGACCTGCACGCCCCGCCGGCACGCGCCGACGACCAGCCGTGGCAGGCTCCAGGGGTCGAGGACGACCCCTGGCGCGCCGCGACCCGCGCCAGCCAGCGGAAACAGGAGTCGCGATGACACTGACCATCGGAGTCGACGTGGGCGGCACCAAGGTGCTCGCCGCTGTGGTCGACCCGCACGGCACGGTGGTCGCCGAGACCCGTCGCCAGACCCCTGCGGAGGATGTCTCCGACACCTTGGACCGGATCGTGGACGCGATCGCGGAGCTGGCCGGCAGCCACGAGGTCGAGGCGGTCGGCATCGGCGCCGCCGGCTGGATCGACCGGCAGCGCTCGACGGTGCTGTTCGCCCCCAACCTCGCCTGGCGGCACGAGCCGCTGCGCGACCACGTCGCAGCGAAGGTCAACCTGCCGGTCGTGGTGGAGAACGACGCCAACGTGGCCGGCTGGGCGGAGTTCCGGTTCGGCGCCGCCGAACATGTCGACAGCAGCGTGATGTTCACCGTCGGCACGGGAATCGGCGGCGCGTTGATGCTCGGAGGCGAGTTGGTGCGCGGCGCGCACGGCATCGCCGCCGAGTTCGGCCACATGCTCGCGGTCCCGGACGGCCAGCTCTGCGGCTGCAACCGGCGCGGCTGCCTGGAGCAGTACGCCAGCGGCAACGCCCTGGTTCGCGAGGCGCAGCGTCTCGCCCAGCTCGACCCGGACCGGGCAGCCGGGCTGCTGGCGCTGGCCGGAGACGACCCCGAGCGGGTGGACGGGCCGATGGTCACCAGGGCAGCCCAGGCCGGCGACGCGGCGGCGCGGGCGGCGTTCGCCGAGATCGGGCGCTGGCTCGGGATCGGGATGGCGAACCTGGTGCAGGTCGTCGATCCGGAGATGATCGTGGTCGGCGGCGGCGTGATCGAGGCGGGGGAGCTGTTGCTGGGCCCGACGCGCGATTCCTGCGCGGCGGCGTTGGCGCAGCGGAGCATTCTCTCG
>WHSM01000292.1 GCA_009380105.1 Micromonosporaceae bacterium | reverse complement strand
GGTGTGGCGGGCCGCCCGGGCGGTCACTGCCAGTCGTAGGTGAACAGGCTGATCGCCACGAGCACGAGCGCGAGCACGAACAGCACCCGCATCGCCTTGAACTTGACCCACGCCCGAAAGCCGGGCGAGATCATCCACCCGACCGCGCCGATCATCACGAACACGCCGGCCAGGCCGACCAGAGGGGCGAACGCCTCCACAACAAACTCCTCGCCGTCACACAGCCGTCAGACAGCCGCGCTGCGCAGCGCGGCACGCACATAGCGTAGATCCGCCGGATCGGTGTAACGGTACGCCGGCAGCCCAGCGGCTAGCGCCCCGCGCGGGTTGGAAAGCCGCAACGCCAGGCAGGGCTCGCGTCTCAATGCACGTCCTCGGTCTCGCGGAGCCGCTGGCTGATGACCTCGGTGACGCCGTTGCGCATCGTCACGCCGTACAGCGCGTCGGCGATCTCCATCGTGCGCTTCTGGTGGGTGATGATCAACAGCTGGCTGGCGTGCTTGAGCTCCCGCATCAGGTTCAGGAATCGGCCCAGGTTCACGTCGTCCAGCGCGGCCTCCACCTCGTCCAGCAGGTAGAAGGGGCTGGGGCGGGCCCGGAAGATCGCCACCAGCAGCGCGATCGCGGTCAGCGAGCGCTCCCCGCCGGAGAGCAGCGACAGCCGCTTGACCTTCTTGCCCGGCGGGCGCGCCTCGACCTCGATGCCGGTGGTCAGCAGGTCGTCCGGCTCGGTGAGCCGCAGTCTGCCCTCACCGCCGGGGAACAGCGTCGAGAAGACCACCTCGAACTCACGCGCGGTGTCCTCGTACGCCGCCGCGAACACTTCCAGGATCCGCTCGTCCACTTCGCTGACCACGGTGAGCAGGTCGCGTCGGGTCTTCTTGAGGTCTTCGAGTTGCTCTGAGAGGAACTTGAAGCGCTCCTCCAACGCGGCGAACTCCTCCAAGGCGAGCGGGTTCACCTTGCCCAGCAGCGCCAGCTCCCGCTCGGCGCGGGCGGCGCGCTTCTCCTGGACCGCTCGGTCGTACGGCGCCGGCTCCGGGTTGGCACTGTCGCCGGCTTCGGATGCTTCTGCCGCCGCGATCTCGGCGGGCGTCGAGAACGCACCTTCCGAGACCACTCGGCGCTGACGAGACGAATCACGCGTGGTCTCGGAAGGTGCGGGCACCAACTGGTCGGGGCCGTACTCGGCGAGCAGGGTGTCCACGTCGATGCCGAAGTCCTCGGCCGCCTTCGCCTCCAGCTGCTCGATGCGCAGCCGCTGCTCGGCGCGGGCCACCTCGTCGCGGTGCACCGCGTCGGTGAGGCGCTCCAGCTCGCCGGCCAGCTCGCGGGCGCGCTTGCGCACGTCGAGCAACTCCCCTTCGCGCGCGACCCTGGCCTGGGCGATCGAGTCGCGTTCGGCCGCGGCTGCCTCCAACGAGACCTCGATCCGGACCAGGGCGATCTCGGCGCCGGTCGCCACGGCCTGCGCCACCACGGCGCCTCGGGCGCGGGCGGCGCGGCGGGCAGCGGCGCGCTCCCGCGCGGCCCGCTCCTGCTGCGCCTGCCGGGCGAGGGAGTCGGCGCGGCCGGACAGGGCGCGCACCCGCTCCTCGGCGGTGCGCACCGCGAGGCGCACCTCCATCTCGTTCTGCCGGGCCGCAGCGACCGCGCCGGCGAACTCGTCGCGCTGCGCCGTGGTCGGCTCCTCGTCCAGGGGGGTCGCCTCGGCGATCCGGAGCCGCTCCTCCAGGTCGGAGAGGCCGGCGAGGTCCTGGGTGCGGGCCTGCTCGGCGCCAGCCCGCGACCGCTCCAGCCGCTCCACCTCGCCGCGCGCGGAGCGCAGGGCGGCGGTGAGCTCGGCGATCTTCCGGGAGGCCGCATTGCTACGCTGCTCGGCTTCCCGCACGCCAGCGGCGATCTCCTTGCGGGCGGCGTCGCGGCCGTGGGCCTCGGCGCGGGCAGCCTCCAGTTGGGCGCGCAGGCGCTGCATCCGCTGCTGCGCCTCGGCGCGCCGTTCGGCGGCCTCGTCGACGGCGGCCTGCACCTCGATCACGCTCGGGTTGTCGGCGGAGCCGCCGACCGCCCGGTCCACAGCGAGCATGTCGCCGTCTTCGGTCACGGCTCGCACGCTCGGCTGCTCGGCGACCAGCCGCCGCGCCGCGTCCAGGTCCGGCACCAGGGCGACCAGCCACAGCGCCCGCCGCACCGACGGCAGCAACGCCTCCGGCACGGTCACCACGTCGAGCGCCCACCGGGCGCCGTCCGGCAGCGCCGGCCAGTCCGACCGGCTTTCGCCGTCCTGGCGCGGCGAGGTGGGATTTTCGCCTACGAGCAACGCCGCGCGTCCGCCTTCGTCGGCCTTCAGCAACTGGATCGCCTCAGCGGCGTCCGACAGGGACCGCACGGCGACCGCGTCCGCCAGCCCGCCCAACGCCGCCGCCACCGCGCCCTGATGCCCGGACTCCACGGTGAGCAGGGCCGCGACGCTGCCCAGCACCCCGGGCAACCGGTCGCTCGCGGCCAGCAGGGCGCCGGAGCCGTCCTTGCGGGCCAGCCCCATCGCGAGCGCCTCTTCCCGGGCTGCCCACTCGGAGGCCTCCCGCTCAGCGGCGCGTTCGGCGTCGGCCAGCTCCTGCACCCGGTCCGCGGCGGCCTGGCAGTCCTGCTCGGCGGCGGCGAGCCGGGCGCCGAGATCCGCGTCGCCCTCGTCGAGGCTCTCGGCCTGGGCCTCCGCGACCGCCAACTCCTCGGCCGCGTGCTCGACCCGCTCGGTCGCGTCGGCGAGCGCGCCGGCGATCCGCGCCAGCTCCTCCTCCGCGGCGCTCGAGCGCGACCGCAGCGCGTTGACCTGCCCGGCGAGCTTGGCCAGACCTTCCCGGCGGTCGGCGACGGCCTTGACGGCCGCGACCAGCGCCTGCTCGGCCTCCCTGAGCTCCGCCTCGAGTTGCTGACGCTGCTCGACCGCTTCGGCCAGATGGGACTGGTCGGTGTGCAGCGCCTCGCGGAGCTCCTGCTCTGCCTCGCGTACCCGCTGCGCCTCCTGCTCCAACTGCTCCGGGTCACGCCCCGGCCGATCCGCCTCACGGTCCTCGGCGAGGAAGCGCCGCCGCTCGCCGGCCAGCTGCGCGGTGGAGCGGAAGCGCTCCTGCAACGCGGACAGGCGGTACCAGGTCTCCTGGGCGCGGGCCAGCACCGGCGCGTCGACCGCCATCTCGGCTTCCAGCTCGGCGACCCGCCGCTGCACCTCGGCGTGCTCGCCTTCCAACTGCTGCCGCCGGGTCCGGAGCGCGTGCTCGTCGGCGATCTCCTTCTGCAGCGCGTTGCGCAGGCTGGTGAGGTCGTCGCCGAGCAGGCGCAGCCGGGCGTCACGCAGATCCGCCTGGATGCCCGCGGCGCGGCGCGCGATCTCGGCCTGCTTGCCGAGCGGCTTGAGCTGGCGCCGCAGCTCGGCGGTGAGGTCGGTGAGCCGGGTGAGGTTGGTCTGCATCGCGTCCAGCTTGCGCAGCGCCTTCTCTTTCCGCTTGCGGTGCTTGAGCACGCCGGCGGCCTCTTCGATGAACGCGCGGCGCTCCTCCGGCTTGGCGTGCAGCACCGAGTCCAGCTGGCCCTGCCCCACCAGGACGTGCATCTCGCGCCCGATGCCGGAGTCGGAGAGCAGCTCCTGGATGTCCAGCAGCCGGCAGGAGTTGCCGTTGATCTCGTACTCGGAGTCGCCGGTCCGGAACAGCCGGCGGGTGATCGACACCTCGGTGTACTCGATCGGCAGAGCTCCGTTTGTGTTGTCGATCGTGAGCGTCACCTCGGCCCGGCCCAGCGGCGGGCGGCCCGAGGTGCCCGCGAAGATCACATCGTCCATCTTGCCGCCGCGCAGCGCCTTCGCGCCCTGCTCGCCCAGCACCCAGGCGATGGCGTCGACGACGTTGGACTTACCGGAGCCGTTGGGGCCCACCACGGTGGTGATCCCCGGCTCGAACCTCAGTGTCGTGGCGGACGCGAAGGACTTGAAGCCTCTCAGCGTCAGGCTTTTCAGATGCACTGGTCTCCGAAGCGTTCGGTTGACGGACCGGTCGCCGGCCTACTCGCGCAGGTTACCTGTCAGCGTGGAGCGGCCCGCGAAAACGCGCGCATTGCGCCGTTCTCGGCGTGTCATCACGTTCACTCACCGCTGTCCGGCTCTCGAGACCGGCGCCTCGACGCAGGCTGGCCCCGGCGCGGGCTGACTCAGACAGCGCGGCGCGCCGAGACCCGCTGGGTGTCGGCGCGCGGTGTGCGGTTGTGTTGTGGCGGCCTGGGGACGCGGCGCTCAGGTCAGCGCCGGCTCCTCCACTCGCAGCAGCTCATCCTGTGATGTCGCCGCTGCCGAGAGGCGGTCGTTTTCCGCGCGGAGCCGAGCTACCTCGAACTCCAACGCCCGTACCCGGGCACGCAGTCGGGTGACCTCGTCTTGGGTGCGCCGATCGGGCGCACTGCCGACGTGGCCGTACAGGGCCTTCGCCATCAAGTTCTCCTTGCGAATGTGTCGCCGAGGCTGCCGCCCAGGTTGATCCCCGGAGTCGCGGCACACGGTGGAGTAAGAATTGGCGACATCTCTATAGTCCGCCGCACTGGCCTCAACGTCAAGCATGCCATGAGTCCAGGGGACTCAAGTCACTTCGGGTGCAATCCGCGCGGCCGCGAGCGCGGCGCGAGTCCCGCCTCGGCGTTAGGCTGGCCGGTCGTGGACGGCGAGCAGCAGCACACGCGGGCCGAGGTCCAGGTGCGGATGACCGCCCTGGTGCGCGGCCGGGTGCAGGGCGTCGGGTTTCGCTGGTGGACGCGTCGGCGGGCGCTGGAACTCGGTCTGGCGGGTTGGGCCCGCAACCTCGCCGACGGGCGCGTGGAGGTGGTCGCCGAAGGGCCGCGCGAGCGGTGCGAGCGGCTGCGCGACCTGCTGGCCGGCCCCGGCGCCCCCGGCCACGTCGACGCGGTGGACGACCGGCACGAACCCGCAACCGGCAACCTGAAGGGCTTCGCAACGGCCTGACCGCGCAGGCGGCTGGTGGTTGGGGTGTTGCTCTGAGTGACGTGCTGGCGGGATTTCGCCACAATCATGCTGGTCAATCGTCAGATAACGGGCGGCGGGATTGCCGCGCGTGCTGCCAATCCGTAACGTTCTGGCCCGATAGAGCCGTGTCTCTGCCGGAAGAAGGCGATCACCGGGTGGCTGGAGCGCATCGTCGGCCGTCGACAAAGCCTCGTCGCATCACCCTGCTCGTCGTGCTCTGCGCCCTCGCCGTCGTCACCAGCTGGCTGCTGCTGCCGGCCCAGTCCCAGCACGCGGACCGCACCGCGCACACCCCCGCGCCGGGCGCCGGCGCCGGCAACGGATCCCTCGAAGACGAGCGGGGCGAGCGCGGCAGCCGCCACGACCGACTGGAGCGCAAGCCCAGCCCCTCCCCCAAGCCCAGCCCGTCGCCGAGCCAACCCAAGCCGCTGCCGACGCTGACCGGCGACGCGGCCCTCGAAGCCCGGGTGGTCGAGCTGGTCAACGTCGAGCGGCTCCAGGCCGGTTGCGGCCGGGTCCGGGCCGACGGGAAGCTGCGCGACGCCGCGCGGGCGCACAGCGCGGACATGGCCAAGCACGACCGCCTCGACCACACCGGCTCCGACGGCAGCTCGTTCGTCGAGCGCGCTGAGCGGGCCGGCTACCAGGGCGCGATGGGCGAGAACATCGCGATGGGCTACCGCACGCCCAGAGACGTGATGGACGCCTGGATGAAGAGCAAAGGGCACCGCGACAACATCCTCAACTGCGACGCCAAGGCCGTCGG
>WHSM01000511.1 GCA_009380105.1 Micromonosporaceae bacterium | reverse complement strand
CGGCGTGCCGGGATGGCCCGGGTCCGGACACGGCCAGAACACGCCGTCTTCGGCGTCGATCCGCTGGTACGAGATCCCGGAGTAGTCGGCCGGCCCGCCTTTGCTGGCGCGGCGCAGCTCCTCGAACACCGTCTCCGGCTCGACCGGGAACCGCTCCCCGCAGCCCAGCCGCGCCGCCAACCCGTGCAGGATCCGCAGGTCGTCGCGCACCCCGTCGGGCGGCGTGGTCGCGGCGCGGCGCCGGATCACCCGGCCTTCGAGGTTGGTCATGGTGCCGTCCTCCTCGGCCCACTGCGCGGTCGGCAGCACCACGTCGGCGAGGGCCGCGCTCTCGGAGAGCACGATGTCGGAGACGACCAGGAGGTCCAGGCTGCGCAGCCGCGCAGTGACGTGGGAGCTGTGGGGCGCCGAGACCACGGGGTTCGAGGCGAACAGCAGCAGCGCCTTCGGGCCCGCCGCCGTGCCCAGCTGGTCGAGCAGCTCGTACGCGCTCGGGCCGGGCGGGGGCAGGTCGTCCGGGTCGACGCCCCACACCGCCGCGACGTGCTCCCGGGCGGCCGGGTCGTCCAGTTTGCGGTAGCCGGGGAGCTGGTCGGCCTTCTGGCCGTGCTCGCGGCCACCCTGCCCGTTGCCCTGGCCGGTGACGGTGCCGTACCCGCTGCCGGGGCGGCCCGGCAGCCCGAGCGCGAGCGCGAGGTTGATGAACGCCGTGGCGGTGTCGGTGCCTTTGGAGTGCTGCTCGGCGCCGCGCGCGGTGAGGATCATCGCCCGGTTGGCGCCGGCGAGCCGCTCGACGGTCTCGCGCTGCTGCGCCACCGGCACGCCGGTGATCCGCTCGACCCGCTCCGGCCAGCACGCCATCGCGGCGGCGCGGGCACCGTCGTACCCGGCAGTGCGTTGATCGACGTAGGACTCGTCGACGAGCCCTTCCACGATCGCGATGTGCAGCAGGCCGAGCGCCAGCGCGAGGTCCGTGCCGGGTGTGACCGGCAGGTGCAGCGACGCCTGCGCGACCGTGGGGGTACGCCGCGGGTCGGCGACCATCAGCGTCTCGGGCCGGAAGTACCGCATGATCGGCGGCATCGTCTCGGCGAGGTTGCCGCCCGCGAGCAGCACCGCGTCGGCGGCGGCCACGTCCGCGAGCGGGAACGGCAGCCCGCGGTCGACGCCGAAGGCGCGGATGCTGGCGGCGGCGGCCGAGGACATGCAGAACCGGCCGTTGTAGTCGATGTTGCGGGTGCGCAGTGCCACCCGGGCGAACTTGCCCAGCGCGTACGCCTTCTCGTTGGTGAGCCCGCCGCCCCCGAACAGGGCGACCGCGTCGCGGCCGTGTCGCTGCTGGATCGTGGTGATCCGCTCGGCGATCAGGTCGAGTGCGGCGTCCCAGCCGACGGGTTCCAACGGGGCGTCCTTGCGGGGCCGCGCCAGCGGGGTTGTCAGCCGCTCAGGCGAGGTGAGCAGGTCGGCGGCGGTCCAGCCTTTCTGGCAGAGCCGACCCTGGTTCACGGGGAAGTTCCGAGGGCTGATTTCAAGCGTGGCGCGGGCGTCGACCCCGTTGTCAGCGCCCGCACCACCCCCTACCTGGCTGCCGAAGGCGCCGACTCCCGCGCTGCGTGAAGCTCGGGACTCGGCGCCCTCGCCCGCGGCCGACCGGGACAGCGCCATGCCGCACTGCAGCGCGCAGTACGGGCAGTGCGTTTCCACCGAAGGCGCCGACTCCCGCGCTGCGTGAAGCTCGGGACTCGGCGGATTCGCCCGCCCGGTCAGGGCGGCGGATGGGGCCTCGGACATGGGTTCGAGCGTGAACGGCAGCCGTTTCGCCCCCGATACCCGGCTGTTTCACTGCTGCTACGAACCCTTCACCACGTACCCGCGGTGAAATGCGTGTGACTCCCCGGGCGGCGGTCTGACATGGGGCGTTGCAGGCGCTAGTGACGGCCCTTTGTCCGCCCTACCCTGGGCAGGTGACGACGCCTGAACCCCTCGACACCCCCGACGCCGACGGCCGCGGCGCGCAGATAGTCGACGTCCTGGTCGGCGCCTTCAGTGACCTGATGGCCGCCGACCCAGCCGCGTTCCGCACGAAATTCCGCAAGATGGCCGCTGACCCGTTCGCGTTCTACCGGGGCAGCGCCTGTCTGTTCTACGCCGACGTGGCGGCTGACCCCGATCCGTGGGCGGACGGGCGGGCCGGCCGGGTGTGGATTCACGGCGACCTGCACGTGGAGAACTTCGGCACGTACTTGAACGACCAGGGGCTGCTGGTCTTCGATGTGAACGACTTCGACGAGGCGTACCTCGGGCACTACACCTGGGACCTGAAGCGGTTCTGCGCCAGCCTCGCCCTGCTGGGCTGGCGGAAGGCGTTCTCGGACGAGACGATCAGCCGGCTGGTGCGCGGCTACATCGACGCGTACGTCGCGCAGGTGCGCCACTACGTGTGGGCGGCCGACGACTACGAGTTCGCGCTGCGGCTGGACACCGCGACCGGCCCCATCCTGGCAGTGCTGCGCGTCGCGCGGCACCGCACCAGGATGGCGCTGCTCGATCGGGTGGCCGAGGTGCGCGGCGTAGAGCGCCGCTTCCGGCGCGGCGGCGCCGGCGTCTTCGCGCTCGCCGACGCCGAGCGCGAGGAGGTGATCGCCGCGCTGCGACGCTACGTCGAGACCATCCCGGAGAGCAAGCGGCGCTCCACCGATCTCTTCTACACCGTCAAGGACGTGGTGCGGCGCACCGGCTTCGGG
>WHSM01000612.1 GCA_009380105.1 Micromonosporaceae bacterium | reverse complement strand
TGGCGGAGCGGGAAGCGGCCACGCTCGCCGCCACGGTGCTGGCCGTGCGGGCCGGCGCCTGGGGGGTGCGGGTCCACGACGTGCGCGGCAATGTCGACGCGATCAAGGTGTGGCAGGCCGTGGGGGCGGCGCGATGAGCGACCGCATCAGCCTGACCGGGCTCCGGGCGCACGGCTATCACGGCGTCTTCGACTTCGAGCGGGCGCAGGGTCAGGAGTTCGTCGTGGACGTCGTCCTCGACGTCGACACCCGGCGCGCCGCCGGGACGGACGACCTCGCGGACACGGTGGACTACGGCGACCTCGCCGAGCGGGTGGTTGCCGTGATCTCAGGGGAGCCGGCCAGCCTGCTGGAGACGGTCGCGGAGCGGCTCGCGGCCGTGTGCCTGGCCAGGCCGGGGGTACGGGCGGCTGAGGTCACCGTGCACAAGCCGCAGGCGCCGATCCGCCACGAGTTCGGCGACGTCGCGGTGACGATCCGGCGAGAAGCCGGCCCCGACTTCCGATGACGGTCGTGGTGTGCTCGCTGGGCGCCAACCTCGGCGACCGGCTGGCCCAGTTGCAGTCGGCGGTGGACGGGCTCGGCGCGCATCGGGTGTCCAGCGTGTACGAGACCGAGCCGTGGGGAGATCCGGACCAGCCCGCGTACCTCAACGCCGTGGCCATCGCGGCCGCCGACCGCGAGCCGCGGGACTGGCTGGACCTGGCGCGCTCAGCAGAGGAGCGGGCCGGTCGGGTCCGGGATCCGGCCCGGCGGTACGGCCCTCGACCGCTGGACGTGGACCTCATAGATATCAGGCGTGACTCCGGCGTGCCGGTCGTGTCGTCCGACCCGGACCTGACGCTGCCGCATCCTCGCGCCCGGCTACGAGCGTTCGTGCTGCTGCCGTGGGCGGAGCTGGAGCCCGACGCGACCCTGGCCGGCGCCGGAAAGGTCCGGGATCTGTTGGCCGGGCCGGACGTCGCGGCCGACCTGCCCGGCGTCCGCCGCCGCGCCGACCTCAGGCTGCGTCCCGGCGAACGACCGTGAAAGACTGCCTCCGTGAGCGAGCGAACGGGTGGCACAACAGCGCGTGGACGCGTCGCCGAGGGAAGCGAGAAGGGCACGTGAGCGCCCCGCCCGAGCCGCGACTGCGGCCCACCAGCCCGGCCACCCTGTTCGTCGTAGCGCTCGCCGCGGCGGCCACCGCGTGGGTGCTGATCGGCGAGTTCTACGGGGAAGTGCCCCCGCTGACCTGGCTGCCCGCGCTGACCTTGCTCCTGCTGGCGGTGTTGGAGGCGATCGCCGCGCGCGCCATCAAGGCCCGGATCGACCGCCGCCCCGGCACCGAGCCGGTCGACCCTCTAGTGGTGACCCGGCTCGTGCTGCTGGCGAAGGCGTCGTCCGTGGCCGGCGCGCTCTTCACCGGTCTGTACGGAGGCGTGCTGGTGTGGCTCTGGGCGGCGAGCAGCCGCAACGAGCACGCCGCCGCCGACATGGCGCCGGCGGCGCAAGGGCTGGGCGCCGCGCTCCTGCTGGTGGGCGCCGCGCTGTGGTTGGAGCGTTGCTGCCGGATCCCGGAGCCGCCGCCCGACCGTGAAGACGAGTCGATGGACGGCTGAACGGTCTGGCGCGCCGACGGTCTGTTGCGTCGCCCCTGGTCGGAGTAGCGTG
>WHSM01000166.1 GCA_009380105.1 Micromonosporaceae bacterium | reverse complement strand
GGAGACCACCGACCTGCCGGTCGAGCGGATCGCCAGCAAGGCCGGGCTCGGCACCGGCGCCACCCTGCGCCAGCAGATGCGCAGCGCGCTCGGGGTGGCGCCGATCACGTACCGGAAGACCTTCCGCGCCTCCTGAGCGGCCGCGAGTTGGCGGGCCGGGCGCCGGGGTCTAGTAGCCGATGTGTGTGGGACACGCCCCTCGATTCGCTGCTAGAGACCGTTCTTCATCGCGGTGATCAACTCACCGCCCGAGGTGTCGCCGGACAGCTCCCAGAAGAACGCGCCGCCGAGACCCTGACTGTTGGCGTACGACATCTTGCCGCCGATCGTGCCCGGCGTGTCGTAACCCCACCACTGGCCGGAGCAGAACGCGTACGCCGTGCCGCCGGCAGTGCCCGTCGACGGACACCGGGTCTTGAGCACCTTGTAGTCCTCGATGCCCTGCTCGTACGTGCCCGGCGCCGGCCCGCTCGCGGAGCCGCCCGGCGCGCTCTGACTGACCCCGGTCCAGCCACGGCCGTAGAAGCCGATCCCGAGCAGCAGCTTGCCGCCCGAGACCCCCTTGCCCTTCAGCTTCTGGATCGCCGAGTCGGAGTTGAACTCCGGGATCGGGATGCCTGAGTAGGACCGCAGCGGCGAGTGTGGCGCTGTCGGGCCCTGCGCGGCCCAGGCGCCGAAGAAGTCGTACGTCATGACCATGTACCAGTCGACGTACTGCGCGGCGCCGGCGTAGTCCGCCTTGTCGATCTTGCCGCCGCTGGTGGCGTCGGCCGTGATCGCCGAGGTGACCAGGGAGCCTGCGCCGAAGCGCGCCCGGAGCGCCTGCATCAGGTTCTTGTACGACGAGAACCCGCTGGTGTCACAGGTGAGACCGCACGCGTTCGGGTACTCCCAGTCGATGTCGATGCCGTCGAACACGTCGGCCCACCGCGGATCCTCGACCAGGTTGTAGCAGGAGTTGGCGAACGCCGTCGGGTTCGCCGCGGCCTGGCCGAAGCCGCCGGACCAGGTCCAGCCGCCGAACGACCACACCACCTTGAGGTGCGGGTACATCTGCTTCAACTTGCGCAGCTGGTTGAAGTTGCCGCGCAGGGCCCCGGCGTCCCAGGTGTCGGCCTGGCCGTCGACGCTCTCCGCGGCGCTGTAGAAGCGGTCGTAGTCGGCGTAGCTGTCGCCGATGGTGCACTGGCCGTTCTGGACATTGCCGAACGCGTACATGATGTGCGTCAGCTTCGACGCCGAGCCGCTGGTGTGGATGTTCTTCACGTGGTAATTGCGCTGGTAGACGCCCCACTGCGCGAAGTAGCCGATCAGCTTGTCGCCGCCGCCACCGCCGCCGCCGGACTGCGTGGTCACAGTGACGGAGTTGGACGCCGCGGACTGGTTGCCCGCCGCGTCGAGCGCCCGCACGGTGAAGGTGTACGAGGTGCTCGCCGACAGCCCGGTCACGGTGTGGCTCGTGCCCGTGACCGTCGCGATCTTCGTGGACCCCCGGTACACGTCGTAGCCGGTCACGCCGACGTTGTCGGTCGACGCGTTCCACGCCAACGACACGCTGCTCGACGTGCTGCCGGTCGAGCGCAGGTTGGCCGGGGCGCTCGGCGGAGTGGTGTCGCCGCCGCCGCTGGGGTCGGTGGTCACGCTGAGCTGGTTGCTCGCCGGCGAGAGGTTGCCAGCGGCGTCACGGGCTTTGACGGTGTACGAGTACGTGGTGTTCGCCGTCAGCCCGGTGTCGGTGTGGCTGGTCCCGCTCACTGTGGCGACCTTGGTGGAGCCGCGGTAGACCTCGTACCCGGTGACGCCGACATTGTCGGTGGACGCGTTCCACGCCAACGACACGCTGCTCGACGTGCTGCCGGTGGAGCGCAGGTTGGCCGGGGCGCTCGGCGGAGTGGTGTCGCCACCGCCTCCGCCGCCGGTGATCTCGATCCCGGAGATCGTGCCGTAGTTGGCGCCGCCGTTCATCGTGAACGCGACGTTGAGCTGCCCGTCGGAGACTGTGGCGCTGAAGGTGCGGTCACAGGCGGTGAACTTGCCGCAGGCGGCGAAGATGTCGAAGGCGCTCAGCACTGTCGTGCTCTCGATCCGCACGTCGAACTTGCGGTGCCCGGCGGCGGTGGCCCAGTCCTCCATCATCTTCAACGTCACCTGGTACGTGCCGTTGGGGATGTCGAACTTGTAGCCGGTCCCGTTGTGGAACAGGCTGTAGCTCTGGTAGATCGCGTCGTCAGTCGTGCCGGCGATGGCGTTGCCGGTCGAGCCGCTGCCGTAGCGGGTGTCGTACCCCCAGCTGCCGGAGGTGTACGCGCGGTCGGCCAACCAGGCGCGTCCGCCGCTGTCGCTGAGGGCGGTTCCGTTGGCGTTGGCGCGAATTGGCGGATCCACCGCCGCGTGCGCGGTGGGCGACAGGACGACGAATCCGAGCGGTAACGCCAGCGCGGTGGTGGTGAGCAGTTTCCAGAAGGTCTTACGTCTCATGGTGAGCTCCACGGGTGGGCGAGGAGTGTCGGGGGTGCGGGAGCCGCGATCGACGGCGCGCGTCGGCAGCGGGACGCGAGAGCCGCGGCCGACGGCGCGCGGCAGTGTGCGGGTCTGGCGCGGTGATGTGCTGGTCCGGCGCGGTGATGTGCTGGTCCGGCGCGGTGATGTGCTGGTCCGGCGCGGTGGTGTGCGGGTCCGGCGCTAGCCGGACGGTGCGGGCGGCGCCTGGCAGCCCACTCACGATGATCATGACCTGAACCGCACGACACGCCGATACGGGCGCCGCTGAGGTCATGATCACGGCGGGTGTGTGCGGTGGCGGTCGGGCCATGTGTCCTCCCCAGGTCCACAGCCGAGAACACGCTTTGAATAATTAGGGAACTTTCTTAACTGTTTTGCAAAGCTAGCGACCCACCACCGTCAGGTCAACACCCAAATCCACCGCGGACACCCGAATCCCGTACTCACCCGACTCCACTTGGTTGGGCACATGGCAGGTTTAGATGGCATTTGTTCGTATTTGCGCCATCATTCGCCCAACCACGTGGTGCGCGACGCCCGCGGACGGGATGCGGTGGGTGAGGTGGGGATTGGTGGGGCGGGGTGGGGTGGTGGGTTAGGCGGCGCGGGCGAAGTAGCGCTCGCCGCTGCGTTCCAGCGTCAACTCGACGCCGAACGTCTTCGACAGGTTCTCGCTGGTCAGGACGTCGCGCGCCAGCCCCTGCGCCACCACGGAGCCCTCGCGCAGCAGCAGGGCGTGGGAGAAGCCCGGCGGGATCTCCTCCACGTGGTGCGCCACCAGCACCATCGCGGGAGCATCAGCGTCGTACGCCAACTCGCTGAGATGCCGCGTCAACGCCTCGCGGCCGCCGAGATCCAGGCCCGCGGCCGGCTCGTCGAGCAGCAACAGCTCCGGATCCGACATCAGCGCCCGCGCGATCTGCACCCGCTTGCGCTCGCCCTCGGAGAGCGTGCCGTACTCACGCTCGGCCAGATGCACCACGTCGAGCTGCTCCAGCAGCACCCGCGCCCGCACCTCGTCGATCGCGTCGTACGACTCCTTGAACCGCCCGACCACCGCCCACGCGGACGTGACCACCACGTTCTGGACGATCTCCTTCGGCGGAATCCGGTCCGCCATCGCCATGCTGGACAGGCCGATCCGGGTGCGTAACTCCGCGAGCGCAGCACGCCCCAGCTTCTCCCCCAGCACGTGCGCCTTGCCCTTCGAAGGGTGCATCTGCCCGGCCCCGAGATTGAGCAGCGTGGTCTTGCCGGCGCCGTTCGGCCCCAGCACCACCCACCGTTCGTCCAGCTCGACCTGCCAGTCGACCGCACGCAGCAGGTGGTGGCCCCCACGGGTGACCGTGACGTCCTGCATCCCGATCACCACGTCCGGGTTCAGCTCATCCCGTGACCTGTGACGTCCCACGTGCGGCACCTGCCCATCCAATCACTGTGCCCCTCTGTGAGTTCATCAGACACGGGCCGTGCACCCGTGCACCCGTACATCCCACGATGACCGCGGTGATCAAGGGATGGTTGGCGCGACACGCCGTTGTGACACACAACCATGCCTTGATCACCGCGGCGTGAGGGGGGTGGGGGTGGGTCGGCGCGGCGAGGGCCACATCGATGGGCGGCTCATCGTAGGGTGGTGACCCCCGGCGAATCCCGCTACACCGGCGAGGAGCAGCAATGATCGACAATGGTCACCCGGTCGTGGAGGTCGCGGGCCTGAAGAAGGTGTACCGCCGCCTCCGCAGGACCCGGATGGCGCTCGACGGCCTCGACCTGCTCATCGAGCCGGGACAGGTGCACGGCTTCCTGGGGCCGAACGGCTCCGGCAAGACCACCACCCTGCGCGCCCTGCTGGGTCTGGTCCGCGCCGACGCCGGCTCGATGCGGATTCTCGGTCACCACGTGCCAGACCAGCTCCCGCAGGTGGTCAACACCGTCGGAGCCGTGGTGGAGAGCCCGCAGTTCTTCGGCAACTTCACCGCCCGGCGCACGCTGCGGTTGCTCGCGAGGGTCGGCGGCGTCAAGCGCAAGCGGGTCGACGAAGTGCTGGAGACCGTCGGCCTGCGCGACCGCGCGAAGGAGCGGGTGCGCACGTACTCGCTGGGAATGAAGCAACGACTCGCGGTGGCCTCGGCGCTGCTCAAGTCGCCGAAGTTGCTGATCCTCGACGAGCCGGCGAACGGCCTCGACCCGGCCGGCATCCGGGAGATGCGCGACCTGATGCGCTCCCTGCGCGCGTCCGGGATGACGGTGCTGCTCTCCAGCCACATCCTCTCCGAGGTGCAGCAGATCTGCGACACCGTGTCGATCATCTCGATGGGCCGCCGGGTGGTGTCCGGCCCGGTGGACGAGGTGCTCTCGCAGTTCGACAAGGGCGACGTCCGGGTCAGGATCGCGGACCTGCAGGCCGCCGCCAAGGTGATCGGCGAGGCGGGCCTACCGGTGCAGGTCAACGCCGACCACATCGTGGTCTCGGACCTCGCCGATCCGGCCTGGATCACCGAGACGCTGGCCAAGCGGCGGATGTACGTCTCCGAGCTCACCCCGCTGGTGCCGGACCTGGAGAACGTCTTCCTCAACCTGACCGGCACCACGCCGACCCCGGGCGAGCACCGCCAGGTCGACGACGCGTACCGCCCGCCGGCGCACGACCGTCTGCTGCTCCTGGACCAGCCCGAGGCGGACGCCGAGCCCGCGTCGCGGCCCGGCGCCGATTCAGCCCCGCCGGCCGCCCAGCCCGACTCCCCTCCCGAGCCGCCGGCCGAGCCCGAGCCGCCGGCTGAGCAGCCCTCACCGACAGAGCCGGCGCCGTCAGAACCAACACCGCCAGAACCAGCACCGACAGGGGCACCTCCAGCTGAGCAGGCTCCGTCCCAGGCCGCCGAGCCGACCGAGGCGACCGAGGCGACCGGATCGACCGACGAAGGGGGGTCGCGATGAGGCTGTTCCGCGCCGAGCTGACCCGGCTCTTCGCCCGCCGGTTCACCAAGATCATGCTGTTGGCCCTGGTCCTGGCGCTGGGCCTGATCGCCGCCGTGCTGATCACCCAGACCCACCAGCCCGACCCGGCCGAGTTGCAGCGCGCCGAAGAGCGCGCCAGCAGCGCCCGAGCGCAGTGCGAGCAGCAGCAGGAGGACATCCCGGGGCGGCCGGGTCAGTACACGCCCAACTGCGAGGACATCACGGCCAGCCAGTTCCTCGACTCGTACGCGCTGAACTTCCGTGACGAGATGCCGGTGCTGCTGTTCCTCTTCGGCGGACTGCTCGCGCTGTTCGGCTACCTGGTCGGCGCGTCGTTCCTGGGCGCGGAGTGGTCCTCCGGAGGCATGGCGAACCTGCTGCTGTGGCGCACCCAACGGGTCCGGGTGCTGGCGGGCAAGCTCACAGCCCTGCTGCTGGCGCTGGTCATGCTCGGGCTCACTATCGGCGCCGCGTGGACCGCGGCCGTGTGGTTGATCGCGCACTTCGGCGGACTGCCGGCCGAGCTGACGCCGAAGTTCTGGCGCTCGCTCGCGTTCGACGGCGCTCGCGCGCTCGCGCTGGTCGTGATCGTCACTGCCGGCGGCGCGGCGATCGCGTCGCTGGGCCGCCGCACAGCGGCCGCGCTGGGCCTGCTGATCGGCTACCTGGTGGTGTGGGAGATCGGCGCGCAACTGGTGATGGAAGGCCTCAACGTCCTCGCCCCGCGGCGTTTCATGCTCTCCTCGTACGTCATGAGCGTGATCACCGAGACCCACAAAGTGATGGACTACCAGAACTGCTGGGACTACGACTGCGCACCGTACGTCTTCACGATCACCTGGCCGTGGGCGCTGGCGTTGCTTTCCGTGCTGGCCCTCGGGGCGGTGCTGGTCGCGCTGTGGTCGTTCCGCCGCCGCGACGTCGCCTGACGGACCGGCACAGCGCCTGACCTGGCCCGGAAGCGGGATCGCTTCCGGGCCTCGGCGACCGGCGCCCGTATCGTGTGTCCGTGCTCATGGCAGATGACCCGCGCGAATCCACGCTGACCGCACGCCTCGGGAGCGTGACGTGACCGAGCCCCGACCACGGCCGGGCAGCCCGTACCCCTTGGGCGCGACCGTCAGCGACGACGGGGTCAACTTCGCGCTCTGGAGCGCGGGCGCCGAGGCCGTCGAGCTGTGTTTGTTCGGCTCTGCCGACCAGCAACAGGGCGATGAAGCGGGCAACCAGCGGATCCTGTGGCTCACCGAGCAGACCTACCACGTCTGGCACGGCTTCGTGCCCGGGATCACGCCGGGTCAGCGGTACGGATACCGCGTGCACGGCCCCTGGCGGCCCGACGACGGGCTGCGCTTCAACCCGGCCAAGTTGCTGGCCGACCCGTACGCGCGCGCGTACTCAGGAAAGATCTCTCACCACGACGCGATCTACGGCGCGCCGCCCGGATCGCGCCAGCCGGACCACCGCGACTCCGCCCCGCACGTGCCGCGATCCATCGTGACCGCGCCCGCGTCCGAGCCGCTTCCGCCCGGCCCGCGCACCCCGTGGGCCGACACGGTGATCTACGAGCTCCACGTGCGAGGCTTCACCAGGCGCCATCCCGGGATCCCGGAGCACCTGCGCGGCACGTACGCGGGCCTGGCCCATCCCGCCGCGATCGAGCACCTGACGCGGCTCGGCGTCACCGCCGTGGAGCTGCTGCCGATCCACCACAGCGTCACCGAGCCGGCCGTGGCCACGCGCGGCCTGACCAACTACTGGGGCTACAACACGCTCGGCTACTTCGCTCCGGACGCCCGCCACAGCTCCTCCGGCGACGCCGGGCAGCAGGTCACCGAGTTCCGCGAGATGGTGCGGGCGCTGCACGAGGCGGGCATCGAGGTGATCCTCGACGTGGTGTACAACCACACCGCCGAAGGCGGGCCGGACGGACCGATGCTGTCGTTCAAAGGGATCGACAACGAGGCGTACTACCGGCTGGAACCGGGCGAGAAGGCCCGCTACCGGGACTACACCGGGTGCGGCAACACCCTCGACCTGCGGCAGTTCCACGCGTTGCAGATGGTGATGGACTCGCTGCGCTACTGGGTGACCGAGATGGGCGTGGACGGCTTCCGGTTCGACCTGGCGAGCGCGCTGGCCCGCTCGCTCCACGACGTCGACCAGCTCTCGTCGTTCATGGCGGTGGTGCACCAGGACCCGACCGTGAGCCAGGTCAAGCTGATCGCGGAGCCCTGGGATCTCGGTGAGGGCGGCTACCAGGTCGGTGAGTTCCCGCCGCTGTGGACAGAGTGGAACGGACGCTTCCGGGACTCCGTGCGTGACTTCTGGCGCGGCGCCAACGACGGGCTGACCGAGTTCGGATCCCGGATGTCCGGCTCGGCCGACCTGTACGCCGACGACGGCCGCAAGCCGTTCGCGTCGATCAACTTCGTCACCGCGCACGACGGCTTCACGATGCGCGACCTGGTCAGCTACCAGCACAAGCACAACGACGCCAACGGCGAGGACAACCGCGACGGCAGCGACGACAACCGGTCCCGCAACTTCGGCGTGGAAGGGCTGACCGACGACCCTGAGGTCAACGCCGCGCGACGGCGGCAGATCCGCAACCTGCTCGCCACGCTCCTGCTCTCCACCGGGGTGCCGATGCTGGTCGCGGGCGACGAGCTGCACCGCACGCAGCACGGCAACAACAACGCGTACTGCCAGAACAACGAGGTCTCGTGGCTGGACTGGGCGGCGCTGACGGGGAGCGACCCGGACGCCGAACGGCTCCTGGGCTTCGCCCGGCAGCTGGTGGCGCTTCGGCGCGACTCGCCGGTGTTCCGGCAGCGCTCGTTCTTTCTCGGCGCCCCTGGCGACGGCGGGCGCGTCAAGGATCTCGCCTGGTTCCGGCCGGACGGCCGCGAGATGACCCACGACGACTGGCACTCGCCGGGAGCTCACACGATCGGCATGTGCCTGCACGGCGAAGGGCGGCGCCTGGAGCCCGGGGAGGAGCCGGCGAGCTCCTACCTGCTGTGGCTGCATTCCGGCGACCACGACGTCGAGGTGCGCCCACCGGGCGAGCCGTGGGCGTCGGCGTACCAGGTGGTGGTGGACACGGCCGACGAGGATGGCTTCCCGGCGGAGCCCTCGCGGATCCACCCCGGCGCGCCGCTGCGCCTGACCGCGCGGTCCGTCGTGCTGCTGCGCGCCGCGCCCTGACCTGCTCAGCCCTCGGGCGGCTCAGCCCTCGGGCGGCTCAGCCCTCGGGCCGGTTGTCCGGAGCCGGCAGGATCCGCCGCGGCCACTCCGGAGCGTGCTGACGTGGCCGCCACTCCCTCGGGTAGCCGAGCGACACCTCCTCGAACCGCACCCCGTCGTAGACGGTGGTGCGCGGAATGTGCAGGTGCCCGTACACGACGGCGGCCGCGTCGAAGCGCTGATGCCAGTCCGACGTGCCCACGGTGCCACACCACTGCGCGAACAGCGGGTACCGCAGGACCCGCGTCGGCTCCCGTACCAACGGATAGTGGTTGACTAGAATCGTCGGGTGGGCGGGGCTCCGCGCCGCCAGCCGCGCTGCCGTGATCGCGAGCCGCTGCCGGCACCAGTCCGCCCGGCTCGCATGCGGATCCGGGTGCAGGAGCATCTCGTCGGTGCAGACCACACCGGACTCGTACGCCTGCTCCAGCGCCTGCTGCTGCGTGAGGCCGTCGGGCAGGAACGTGTAGTCGTAGAGCACGAACAACGGCGCGACG
>WHSM01000559.1 GCA_009380105.1 Micromonosporaceae bacterium | reverse complement strand
TGGGCGTAATAGCCGTACGTGTCATGGAAGAGCGAAAGCTCACCGATCGCGCCGTCAATCTGGTCGGACCTCGCCTCGTCAGCGTCATCGAAGAAGGCGATGTCCACCTCGATCGATGCGATCGCCTCCACTGGTAGGCGCCCTTCAACGACCGAGCCGAGAATCGACTGACTACCGATCACCAACACGTCCGCCTCACCCGCGATAGTGGAGGCCGCCCGCAGCACATGCTCAAGCTGCTCGCGTTTCACGCGGCGTGCGCCCTGCGCCAATGCCGGCGGAAGTTCTCCAATGCCCGAAGGCGCTCTTCGTCCGTCAGCACTCCGGCGAACGGCGAGTTCTGCCGCAACTCCACGGCGTGTGGAGCGGACGAGGTGAGAGTCTCCAGCACGGCATCGAGACCCCTGTCGAAGGTCCGCCTCCACCGCAAGAGCCAGTGTGCGGCCATGCCACGCGGATGGACCTGTTGAAGATGCTCGAGATTGGACTGCGCTTTGTCCATCACACCGTCCGGGTCGAGCACCAGCTTCGCCGCCACGACGCGATGCAGCCACACCGCGCGTTCTTGGTCGCGGGTGAGCCGCCCGGCGAGCATCTGGTCAAGGTCTTCGCGCCGCACCCGTCGGTGGGAGCCCACCTTGACGTACGGCAACAAACCTCGTTCGCAGAGATCCACGACGTGCTGTCGGGAGACGCCGAGCAACTCGGCCACCTTTCCCGTGGTCAGCAGGTCGGATTCCACGATGCCGCCAGTCATGCGTCGATCATCCGCCATAAACACCAAAAACGCAACGTCGCCTGGCCTGGCCGCGCGCTGCGCTCCGGCGGATGCGCATGCGAGAGTGGGCGGCATGGCTGACGCGTTCTATCTGCCGCTGGGTCGGGATCGGTACCGGGCCACTCCCGCCACCGAGGGTCCCTGGAGCCCCGAGTTCCAGCACGGCGGCCCGCCCACCGCGCTGCTGGTGCACGCCCTGGAGCGGACCGCTGCCCGGGACGACGCGCTGCTCACCCGCATCACGGCCGAGTTCCTGGCGCCGGCGCCGGTCACGGAGCTCGATGTCACGACCCAGGTGGCACGAGACGGGCGGAACGTGCAGCTGCTGGACGCGGAGTTGCTGGCGGGCGGCCGTACCGTGATGCGGGCTCGGGCCTGGCGACTGCGCCGCGCCGTGCTGGAAGGTCTCGACCCTGTGGACGACGGTCCCCCTCCGCCGCTGCCGGACACCACCGTGAGCAGCCCGGTGGGCCTGGACTTCGGGTACGCCCGCGCCATGGAGTGGCGGGTCGCGGCGGGCGCCACCGACAAACCCGGCCCGGCCACAGTCTGGACTCGGCTGCGCACCGCGGTGGTCGCCGGTGAGCAGCCCTCCCCGGTGCAGCGGGTGGTGGCGGCCGCGGACTCCGGCAGCGGGGTGAGCGCGGTGCTCGAATGGGCCCGGTGGACGTTCCTGAACGTGGATCTCACAGTGCATCTGCGGCGCCCGCCGGAGGGCGAGTGGGTCTGCCTGGACTCACGTACCGAGGTGGACAGCGAAGGCACCGGGCTGGCCGCCACCACGCTGTGGGACCGGCGCGGCCGGATCGGGGTAGCGGCGCAGTCTCTGCTGGTCATGCCCCGGTAGCCGCGTCACGCGGGTCATGTCTGGCGCTCGGAGAACTCCAGCCATCGAGACGCTGGGCGACATCGCCGAGACCGTTATGAGCCACCTAGGCCAGCTCGACCACCGCGGCCGTCTCGCCCGGTAGCTCCAGCACACCATCGGTCGTGGCGACCCCGGAATCGGAGGCGAGCACGACCTGAACGGTCGCCATCGGCAACTCCAGGCGCGCCTCGGCAAGATTCGCGGCGACCCCCAGCCGACCGCGCCGCATCACGAGCCAGTCGGCGCCGTGGCGTACCGACACCTGGTCCAGGTGCGGATCGGACAGTTCGGGGCGGGACCGCCGCAACCGGATCAGAGCCCGGTAGAACTCGAGGATGTCGCGGTGCGGCGGGCGATCCGGCTCCGACCAGTCCAGCTTCGATCGCTGGAACGTGCGCGGATCCTGAGGGTTCGGCACGGAGCCGCGCGGCCATCCGTGGGCCGCGAACTCGCGCCGCCTCCCCCGCGTGACCGCGTTGGCCAGCTTGCGTTGCGGGTGGCTGGAGAAGTACTGCCACGGCGTGCCGGCCGCCCACTCCTCCCCCATGAACAGCATCGGCGGGTACGGCGCGCACAGCAGCAGCGTCGCCCCGACCTTCAGCAACCCGGTC
>WHSM01000069.1 GCA_009380105.1 Micromonosporaceae bacterium | reverse complement strand
CGTCACGTAGAGCGCGATGGTGAACAGCACACTGGACCAGTCGGAGCCGCCGGGCGTCAGGTCGGTGCGGATGTACGCGAACGGGAGATGCTTCAGGTACGGCAGGTAGAACAGCAGCGCGATGAACGCGACGATGCCCACGATCCGCATCCACAGCGGCATGTTCGCCCATCGTCCCCGGACCGACTGCGCATAGCGGGCGCGCGTCTGATCGAGTTGACGGATCCTTTCCATCATCATCATGCGCGCGCCTTCCCGAGCGACTCGCCCAGAATCCCGGTGGGCCGGAACATCAGCACCACCACCAGAACCACGAACGCGGTCACGTCCTCCCAGTTGGAGCTGATCAGCGAGGACGAGTACACCTCGACGACGCCGAGCGTCAGACCGCCCAGCAACGCTCCGCGCAGGTTGCCGATGCCTCCCAGGACGGCCGCTGTGAACGCCTTGAGCCCGAGGACGAAGCCGATGTCGAACTTCGTGATCGAGAACCGCATGGTGAACAACAGCGCTGCCGCGCCGGCCATCAGCCCGCCCAGCACGAAGATCAACATGAACACGCGGTTCTTGTTGACGCCCATCAGCGAGGCGGTGTCCGGGTCCTGCGCCACCGCGCGCACGCCACGGCCCAACCGGGTCCGGTTGATGAACTGGTCCAGCCCCACCAGCATCAGGAGCGCCGACACGATGATGATCACCTGAACGTTCGTGATCGACGTGTCGCCGAGGGCGACAACCGGCCGTTCCCGCACCAAAGTCGGAATGTGCACGGTCCCGCGTCCGAAAGGCGCGCCGAAGAAGACCTTCAGCACGTAGCCGAAGACCTCCATCAGAGCCAGCGAGCAACCGATGGCGGTGATCAAGAAGATCAGACGCGGGGCCCTGCGCCTTCGCAGCGGCCGGTACGCGATGCGCTCCAGGCCCAACGCCGTGGTCGCCGAAACCAGGCATGCGGCCACCAACGCGACCACCAGCGCCACCGCCACCATGACAGGCCCGGTGTCCTCGCTCACCCCTAGCACCGTGTAGACGCCCAGCACGGTCCAGGTGCCGACCATGAACACTTCGGCGTGAGCGAAGTTGATCAGTTGGAGGACGCCGTACACCAGGGTGTAGCCGAGTGCCACGAGCCCGTAGATCGAGCCCTTGGACAGGCCGTTGATGGTGTGCTCGCCCAAGTGGTCGATGAGATTGAAAAAATCCACCATCGCTCCATCGCAGGCGGTGCGGCCGGGGAACGGTCCCCGGCCGCACCGAATCTGTGTCTTGTCAGGAACCCAGCTCAGGCGAGCGCGATCTCCTCGTTGGGAACCAGGTTCCCGCCCTCGAGCTTGTAGGTCCAGATGACGACAGCGTCCTTGGCGACGTCGCCCTTGTCATCGAACTTCAGCTGCTTGGTGATACCCGCCTTGTCGTAGGCGTCGACGAACTTCTCGACGTCCTCGCGGGTGCTGTTGCCGGCCTTGATCGCCTCCAGGAAGATCGTGGCGGCGTCGAAGCCCTCGGCCGCGTACGCGCCCGGCGTGACGTTGTACTCCGCCTCGAAGTCAGCCGCGAAGGTGCCGCTGGCCTTCTCCGCCGGCAGGCACGGGCAGGTGATGATGGCGCCCTCGGCCTGCTTGCCCGCAGCCTTCGGGAAGTCCGAGCCGTACAGGCCGTCGCTGCCGACGAACGGCGTCTCGATGCCAGCGTTGCGCAGCTGCTTCAGGAACGGGCCGGCCTCGTTGGCGTAGCCGGCGTAGTAGACCGCGTCCGGCTTGGCCGCCTTGATCTTGGAGATGGTCGCGGCGAAGTCGGTCTGCTTCTCCTGCACCTTGTCGCTGGACTTGACCGCGTCGCCAGCGTCCTTCTTCACCTGGTCGGCGAGCGGGCCACCGTAGGCGGTGCCGTCGTCGACCACGAAGATCGCCTTCGCGCCGAGGGACTCGGTCAGGTACTTGGCGGTCGCCGCGCCCTGGATCTCGTCGTGACCCACCACGCGGTGGAACACCGCAGCCGGGTCATCCGAGGTGAGGTCGGTCGCCGTCGCCGAGGCGCTGATCATCGTGACGCCGGCCTCGTCGAAGGTCTTCTTGGTCTGCCGGGTCTCACCGGAGAACGCGCCACCGATGACGCCCAGGAACTTCTTGTCAGACGCGATCTTGTTCGCGACCGGGGACGCCTTCGCCGGGTCGCCCTCGGTGTCGAACTCCTGCAGCTTGAGACCCTTGCACTCCGGGTTCTCCGCTTTGAACTGCTTGAACGCCAGCTTCGCCGCGTCCCGCGAGGGGAGCACGATGCTGGCGTTGCCGCCGCTGAGCGCGCCCATGAACCCGATCGTGCCGGAGCACTCTTCCGCGTCCGGCCCTCCAGTCTCTGTCGTGCCGCACGCGGCGCCGCCGGCGGCGAGCGCCAGCGTCAAACCGATGCTGCCTAGCACTCGTACGGTTGTTCGCTTCAAGGCTTCCTGCCTCCTCATCCCAACATATAGCGCCTGCCACGGGGCAGGTCACATGAACCTGGTGGCGCCCGCAGAGGTTCCACAGACCGTCACGCAGCCTGTGGCGCGGGACACTACCGGAGCCTGAACCACCGCCGGAAGGAGTGCGAGGGCAGTAGTCGCCGTGAAATCAAACCGTTACGTCCTCTGGCCCGTCATCGCCGGATTTGGGCGCTCCTGAGCGAGGCCCTTCGACCACAATCCGTTCGGCGACGTCACGCATCGTCATACGGTG
Organism: Micromonosporaceae bacterium; assembly: GCA_009380105.1. Lineage (GTDB taxonomy): Bacteria > Actinomycetota > Actinomycetes > Mycobacteriales > Micromonosporaceae > WHSM01. The sequence continues at coordinate 12,177 of WHSM01000069.1, read as the reverse complement.
GTCCATCGCGTTGCGTTGAATCCATTGAAAGGCGTCCGGCTCGCTCATACCGTAGTCGGTCATCAGCACGCCTTTGGCCCGCTCCACCGCTTTCCGGGTCTCCAGGCGGTCGCCGAGGCTGGCCACCTCGGACTCCAGGGCGGCCAACTCCGCGAACCGGGACACCGCGATCTCGATCGCCGGCATCAGGTCGCTCTTCTGGAACGGCTTGACCAGATACGCCATGGCGCCGGCCGCCCGCGCGCGCTCCACGAGGTCGCGTTGGCTGAAAGCTGTCAAGATCACGACCGGGGCGAGCCGGCTCCCCGCGATCCGCTCCGCCGCGGCGATGCCGTCCATGATCGGCATCTTGATGTCGAGGATGACCAGATCGGGACGGTGCTCCTCAGCGAGCCGCACCGCGGTCTCGCCGTCGCCGGCTTCGCCGACGACGTCGTACCCCTCCTCAGCCAGCATCTCGGCCAGATCAAGGCGGATCAGCGCCTCGTCCTCAGCGATGAGCACGCGACGCGGCTGCTCCTCGGCCGCCACCGACACCTCCTGCGCCCGGACCCCGCTCCGGTTAGACTCGCCGACGCCCACCGCGCCAACAGCAAGAGCGTAATGGGTACGCTAGAGGGCGCTCGCCGGGATGGTGGAATAGGCTTACACGGACGCCTCAAAAGCGTCTGCCCGAAAGGGCATGCGGGTTCGAGTCCCGCTCCCGGCACTGAAGTCTTTGTCACACCTTGGCGCCACTGTCGCCCTGTGCACCCACCGCATCTACGAGAACAAGCCGTCGCGTGGCACGCCGTCGGCGTCCCGTTCCGCGAAATCTGCGATCGCCTCGGGGTGCCTCGTTCAACGATCTGCCATTGGCTGTACGGGGAGCGCGCTCGCCGATATCGGGAGGGCGGTGACAGCCGGAGCAAGGAGGGTAGCCGCTGCCCCGTGTGCATCGGAAGCCCGGAACGGGTAGCCACCGCCCACTACGCGTATCTCCTCGGCATGTACCTCGGTGACGGGCATCTCGTGACGAGCGCGCGAGTGCCGGTGTTGCGGATCTACTGCACCGACACCTACGTGAACATCATCGAAGAATGCGAACGCGCGATGCGGGCGACCCTGGCGAAGTCGGTGCAGCAGGTGCAGAAGAAGGGGTGCGTGGGCGTGCAGGCGTACTCCATGCACTGGCCCTGTCTGTTTCCGCAACATGGACCGGGGAAGAAACACGAGCGCAACATCGTGCTCGCAGACTGGCAGCAGCGCATCGTCGACGCGGTGCCCGAGCCGTTCCTGCGCGGGTTGTTCCACTCCGACGGGTGCCGGGTGGTGAACCAGGTGACGACAGGAGGGAGGCGGTACTCGTACCCCCGATATTTCTTCTCGAACGAGTCAGAGGACATCCTGAAGCTCTGCGCCGCGGGCCTGGACCGGGTCGGCGCCGAATGGCGCCGCAATCGGACGAACAGCCTTTCGGTGGCGCGGCGGGACAGCGTCGCGCTCCTCGACTCCTTCATCGGCCCCAAGGACTGAGCCGGACAGAACAGCTAGCCGACCCAGTAATCCGTCGCGCCTGGAGGCGGCGCGGGGCGCACGAGGTGGTCGGCGAGCGGCGCGATCGAGCAGAGCATGAAGGGCCGGCCGCAGGAGCACTGGTCGGCCACGGAGCCGGGCTGGCTCACCCGGTGGTGACGGGCGATCACGTCGGCGACGAACCGCCGCCACGCGGCTGGGTCGTCCACCACCGCCCAGCCGGTGGGAACCTCCGGTTCGTTCTGCCGCTCGGCTTCCTGACTGAATGCGGGCATCGTGATCACTCCCCGTCGACGTGGGTCTGGTCCGCTCGCACAGGGGAGGATCTAGAGTCCGGGAGTCGCTCCAGGGCAGGCCCGGTGCGATTACTAATCGTACGCATATAATTACCGTCCGCAATGTGCCCTCGGCAATGAGGACCGCGCGCGGCGTCGCTAGATTTGCCGCATGACGAGCCACATGACGCCGGAGCAGTTCCGCGAGCACGGACACGCCGCCGTGGACTGGGTGGCCGACTATTGGGAGCGGATCGAGGCGCATCCCGTCCTCAGCCAGGTGGCGCCCGGCGACGTGGCGCGAGCCGTGCCGCCGAGGCCGCCGGTCGCCGGCGAGCCCTTCGAGCAGGTGCTCGCCGATCTGGCCTCTGTCGTCACGCCAGGGCTGACGCACTGGCAGCACCCGTCGCACTTCGGCTACTTCCCCGCCAACACCTCCGGGCCGTCGGTGCTCGCAGACCTGGTCTGCGCCGGCCTGGGCGTGCAGGGAATGCTCTGGGCCACCAGCCCGGCCTGCACCGAGTTGGAGACGGCGATGCTCGACTGGCTGGTCGACCTGCTCGACCTGCCAAAGCGTTTCCGCTCCGACAGCGCCGGCGGCGGCGTGATCCAGGACTCGGCGTCCTCGGCGACGCTGGTCGCCACCCTGGCTGCGCTGCACCGCGCCACAGACGGCGCCTGGGGACGGCAGGGTGTGCGGGGACGCCACACGATCTACACCTCCACCCAGGGGCACTCGTCGATCGAGAAAGCCGCCCGGATCGCCGGGATCGGCGACGCCAACGTGCGCCTGGTCGACGTCGACCCGGCAACCCTCGCGATGCGCCCGGAGGCGCTGCGGCGCATGATCGAGGCGGACCGCGCGGCCGGCGCCCTGCCGACCATGGTCGTCGCCACCGTCGGCACCACCTCCACCACCGCAATCGACCCGGTGGCCGCCATCGGCGAGGTCTGCCGGGACCTGGGCGTCTGGCTGCACGTGGACGCGGCGTACGCCGGCTCAGCGGCCGTGTGCCCGGAGCTGCGCTGGACCCACGCCGGCGTCGAGCACGCCGACAGCTACTGCTTCGACCCGCACAAGTGGCTGCTCACCGGGTTCGACTGCGACGCCTTCTGGGTGGCCGACCGCGGCGAGTTGATCCAGGCGCTGTCGGTGCTGCCGGAGTACCTCCGCAACGCCGCCACCGAGTCCGGCGCGGTGATCGACTACCGCGACTGGCAGGTGCCGCTGGGACGGCGCTTCCGGGCGCTGAAGCTGTGGTTCACGATGCGCTGGTACGGCGTCGAAGGGCTACGCGAGCACATCCGGCGAGGGGTGGATCTGGCGCAGCAGTTCGCCGCGCGGGTCCGCGCGGACGAGCGGTTCGAGGTCGTGGCCCCGCATCCGCTGTCGCTGGTGTGCTTCCGGCTGCGACCGCTCGCCGGCGAGGGCGAGGCGGCCGCCGACGCCCGCAACGAGGAGTTGCTGCGCCGGCTCAACGCGTCCGGGCGGCTCTACCTGACCCACACCAGAGTCAACGACCGGCACACGTTGCGCATGGCGATCGGGGCGCCGGCCACGGAGGAGCGTCACGTGACGGCGGCGTGGGAGGCGATCCAACGGACCGCGGCGGAGCTCCTCGGTTAGCGCCCTCGGCACGCGCTCAGGACCAGGCCCCGGGGTCCGAGGTGAGTCGCTGCACCGACTCCGGAAGCGTGCCGGAGGCGACGTCCGCCACGCTCACCTGGTCCAGGATGGCCCGCTCGCTGGCCCGCAGCGCGACCCACACCTCCTGCAATGCCCGCGCCGCGCCCTGGTAGCCGAGGGCCTCCGGGCGCTGGCCGCGCACGTTGGCGAGGGGGCCGTCGATCACCCGGATCACGTCAGCGAGGCTGATCTCGCCCGCCGGCCGCGCCAGCCAGTACCCGCCCTCGGGGCCGCGCTGGCTCTGCACCACGCCGCCACGGCGTAGCTGCAGCAGGATGCTCTCCAGAAACTTGGGGGGGATCCCCTGCGCCCGGGCGACCTTCTCCGAGGTCAACGGGCTGCCGCCGCCCGCGGCCAGCTCCGCGACGGCGCGCAGGGCGTAGTCGACTCGGGCGGACAGACGCATGCTGTGATTCTGTCAAGCCGCCGGCACACGCGCGCTCGCGGCTCGCCGGCCGGCCTGGTCGCGAGCCGGCCGGCCGGTCACGAGCCGCGGACCTCCCGCAGCAGGCCCTCCTGCACGGCAGTGGCGATGTGGCGCCCGGAGGCGTCCAGCAGCCGGCCGGTGGCCAACCCGCGGCCGCCGGACGCGGTCGGACTCCAGCAGTCGTACAGGAACCACTCGTCGACGCGGAACGGCCGGTGGAACCAGAGCGCGTGGTCGAGGCTGGCGCCGATGAACCCGCCCGGTCCCCACACGGCGCCGTGCACCGAGAGCACGGAGTCCAACAATGTGAGATCCGAGGCGTACGCCAACAGGCAGGCGTGCAGCACCGGGTGGTCCGGCAACACGCCGTCGATGCGCATCCACACCCGTTGCCGCGGCTCAGGCGGCCGGTCGCCGCTGCGCACCCAGCCGGGCTCTCCGACGTACCGCACGTCGATCGGGCGCGGGATCTCCGCCCAGATGCCGAGACGCTCCGGGTAGCGGGCGAGCCGGTCGCTCATGGTCGGCAGGCCCTCCGGCGGCGGCACGTCGTCGGGGGTCTCGGCGGCGTGCTCCAGGCCCTGCTCCGCGTGGTGGAAGGAGGCCGACATGAAGAAGATCGGCTTGCCGTGCTGCACGGCGACGGTGCGGCGCACGGAGAAGGAACGACCGTCCCGGATGTTCTCCACCGTGTAGACGATCGGCGTGGCGGGATCGCCGGGGCGCACGAAGTACCCGTGCAGCGAATGCACCTGCCGGTCCGGGTCCACTGTCCGCCCGGCGGCGACCAGCGCCTGGCTGGCCACCTGCCCGCCGAAGACGCGCTGCGGGCCGACCTTCGGGCTGACGCCGCGGAACATGCTCAGCTCGAGCTGCTCCAGATCCAGGACCTCGAGCAGCCCGTCGACAGCGGCCTGCCCCGTGTCCGCGGCCGGGGCCTCGCTCATCGCCTCGGCTCGGACAGGGAGCCGAGCCGGTGCATCCGCATGGTGTTGCTGGAGCCGGGCGTGCCAGGCGGGCTGCCCGCCACGATCACCACCAGGTCACCGACCTCGCCACGGCCGTTCTGCAGCAACGCCGAGTCCACCTGCTGGAACATCTCGTCGGTGTGGTGCACGAACGGCACCAGGAACGTCTCCACGCCCCACGAGAGCGCCAACTGGCTGCGGGTGGCGGCCTCCGGGCTGAACGCGAGCAGTGGCAACGCGCAGTGCAGGCGGGACAGCCGGCGCACCGTGTCGCCGGTCTGGCTGAACGCCACGAGCGCCTTCGCGCCGATCGCCGACGCGGTGCGGGCCGCCGCCGAGGTCAGCGCGCCGCCGTGGGTGCGCGGGTCGTGCTGCAGCGGCGGCACGGTGAACTCCCCCGCCTCGGTCGACGCCACGATCCGGGCCATCGTGCGCACGGTGAGCACCGGGTACCGCCCCACGGAGGTCTCGCCGGAGAGCATCACCGCGTCAGCCCCGTCCAGGACGGCGTTGGCGACGTCGGACGCCTCCGCCCGGGTCGGCCGCGAGTTCTCGATCATCGAGTCCAGCATCTGGGTGGCCACGATCACCGGCTTCGCGTTCTCCCGGCACAGCTGCACCGCGCGCTTCTGCACCATCGGCACCTGCTCCAGCGGCAGCTCCACGCCGAGGTCGCCGCGCGCGACCATCATGCCGTCGAACGCCTCGACGATCTGCTCCAGGCGGACCACCGCCTCGGGCTTCTCCACCTTCGCCAGCACCGGCGTCCGGCGGCCCTCCTCCGCCATGATGGCGTGCACCGCCTTGACGTCGTCGGGCGAGCGCACGAAGGACAGCGCCACCAGGTCGACGCCCAGGCCGAGCGCGAACCGCAGGTCGTCGGCGTCCTTCTCCGAGAGCGCCGGCGCGCTGATCGCCACGTTCGGCAGGGACAGGCCCTTGTGGTCAGAGACCTCGCCGCCCTCGACCACGAGGCAGCGCACGTCGGGCCCGTTGACGCCGCTGACCTCCAGCGACAGCCGCCCGTCGTCGACCAGCAGCCGGTCGCCCCGCTTCACCTCGGCCGGCAGCGCCTGGTACGTCACCGACACCCGCTCGGCGGTCCCGGGCACGTCGTCAGCGGTGAGCACGACGTGGTCACCGGTGCGCCACTCCACGGGGCTCTCGGCGAACCGCCCCAGCCGGATCTTCGGGCCCTGCAGATCGGCCAGCACGCCGACGGCCCGCCCGGTGGCGTCAGCGGCGGCGCGCACCATCTGGTACACCCGCCGGTGATCATCGTGCGTGCCGTGACTGAAGTTGAGCCGGGCCACGTCCATTCCGGCCTCGACGAGGCCGCGCACCCGCTCCGGAGTGGCCGTGGCAGGACCGAGGGTGCATACGATCTTCGCGCGACGAGTCATGCGAGGTCCCCGCGGAAACGGGAGCGCGGCGAGCGCTTTCGTGGGGTGCTCATGTGCCAGAGGCTAGTACGCCGCCCGCGCCGTGGCCCGTCCGCCCGACCGAGTGTTCGTTGGTTGGACACCCGCGAGCCGCGCGGCCGGCGGGTCAGCGCGGGATGGCGAGCGGTTCGTCGGCCGGCGTGACCGGCGCCGGCAGCGAGCCCGACTCACCCAGGTGCGAGTGGATCGCCGCCGCCGCGGAGCGGCCCTCAGCGATCGCCCACACGATCAGCGAGGCGCCGCGGTGCGCGTCCCCGGCCACGAAGACGCCTTCGGAGCTGGTCTGCCAGTCCGGCCCGCAGTCCAACGCGCCGCGGCTGTTGCGCGCCACGCCGAGCTGCGGCAGCAGCGGGGTCTCCTCAGCACCGTCGAAGCCGATGGCGAGCAGCACCAGGTCGACCGGGATCTCCCACTCGCTGCCGGGGACCGGGGTGACGACGCGGCGCCCGGTGGACCTGTCCACCGTCACCTCCGCGATCCTGGCGGCGCGCACGTTCCCGGACGCGTCGCCGAGGAACTCCTGCACCGCCACCGCGAAGGCCCGCTCCCCGCCCTCGTCGTGCGCAGGGTAGCTGCGCAGGATCCACGGCCAGGTCGGCCACGGGTCGCGCACATCGTCGCGCTCGTCGGGGGGCCGCGGGTAGATGTCGAGCTGGGTGACGCTCGCGGCGCCCTGGCGGTGGGTCACCCCGAGGCAGTCCGCGGCGGTGTCGCCGCCGCCGATGATCAGCACGTGCCTGCCTTCGGCGGTGATCCCGGGTGTGTCGATCTTGCCGGCGACGTGCCGGTTGGACTGCACCAGGTGCTCCATCGCCAGGTGGATCCCGGACAGCTCGCGCCCGGGGGCGTCGAAGTCGCGCCCAGCGAGCGCGCCGGTGGCGAGCAGGACCGCGTCGTGCTCGGCGCGGAGCTGCTCGGCGGTCACGTCCACCCCGACGTCGCAGCTGGTGACGAAGCGCACGCCTTCGGCCGAGAGCTGCTCCATCCGGAGGTCGATGTGCCGCTTCTCGAGCTTGAAGTCGGGGATGCCGTACCGGAGCAGGCCTCCGATCTCGTCGTCGCGCTCGTACACGACGACGGCGTGACCGGCGCGGGCGAGCTGCTGCGCCGCTGCCAGGCCGGCGGGGCCGGAGCCGACCACGGCGACGCTCTTGCCGGTCGGGACCGGCGCCGGTTGCGGGCCCACCCATCCGGAGTCGAAGGCCTTGTCGATGACCTCGACCTCGACCTGTTTGATCGTCACCGCGCCGGGCCCACCGGGGACGTTCAGCACGCACGCCGCCTCGCACGGCGCCGGGCAGAGCCGGCCGGTGAACTCCGGGAAGTTGTTGGTGGCGTGGAGCTGCTCGATCGCGTGCCGCCAGCCGCCGGTGCGGACCAGGTCGTTCCACTCGGGGATCCGGTTGCCGAGCGGGCAGGCCTCATGGCAGAACGGGACGCCGCAGTCCATGCAGCGCGCCGCCTGCTCGTTGATCGCCGGCTCCCCGAGCGGCTCGTACACCTCGCGCCAGTCCATGAGGCGGATCGGGACGGGGCGTTTCGGCCTCGCCTGACGTTCGTGCTTCAGGAAGCCACTGGGGTCAGGCATTCGCCACCTCCATCACGACGGCCATGGCGGCGCTGTCGACGTCGCCGCCTTCCGCCTCGGCCGCCTCGATCGCCTCCAGCACGCGCCGATAGTCCGCCGGCATCACCTTCGTGAACTGCTCGACTTCCCGGTTCCAGTCGCCCAGCAGGGCGGTCGCCACCACCGAGCCGGTCTCGGCGCGGTGCCACTCCACCATCTCGCGCAGGGTGGCCCGGTCCGCCGCCGACAGCGGCTCGAACTCCACGAGCTGGCGGTTCACCCGCTTGGGGTCCAGTCGGTACACGTACGCGACGCCGCCTGACATTCCGGCGGCGAAGTTGCGCCCGGTCGGGCCGAGGACCGCCACGGTGCCGCCGGTCATGTACTCGCAGCCGTGGTCGCCGACGCCTTCCACGACCGCCGTGGCCCCGGAGTTGCGCACCGCGAACCGCTCCCCGACCTGGCCCCGGCACAGCAGCTCGCCGGAGGTGGCGCCGTACAGGAGGGTGTTGCCGGCGATGATGTTGCGCTCGGCCGGGAACGGCGCCCGTCCGTCGGGACGCAGGACGATCCGGCCGCCGGAGAGCCCCTTGCCGACGTAGTCGTTGGCGTCGCCGTGCAGACGCAGGGTGACCCCGCGCGGCAGGAACGCGCCGAACGACTGGCCGGCCGTGCCGTGGAAGGTCAGGTCGACGGTGTCGTCCGGCAGACCCTTGCCGCCGTGTCGCCGGGTCACCTCGCTGCCGAGCATGGTCCCCACCGCGCGGTGCACGTTGCGGATCTGCAGCGCGGCCCGCACCGGCGCGCCGTCTTCCAGCGCGGCGGCGGCGAGGGTCAGCAGCTCGGTGTCCATGACGCGCTCCAGGCCGTGGTCCTGCGCACGGAGGCTGCGCCGCACCGCGCCGTCGGGCGCCGCCGGCACGTGCAGCACCGGCGACAGGTCCAGGCCGGCGGCCTTCCAGTGGCCGAGCGCCGGTTGGACGTCGAGCGCCTCGACCTGGCCGACAGCCTCGTCCAACGACCGGAACCCGAGCTCGGCGAGGTACTCGCGCACTTCCTCGGCGAGGAACCGGAAGAAGTTCTCCACGAACTCCGGCTTGCCGGTGTAGCGCTTGCGCAGCTCGGGGTTCTGGGTGGCGATCCCGACCGGGCAGGTGTCGAGGTGGCAGACGCGCATCATCACGCAGCCCTCGACGATCAACGGCGCCGTGGCGAAGCCGTACTCCTCGGCGCCGAGCAGCGCCGCGATCACCACGTCCCGGCCGGTCTTCATCTGGCCGTCGACCTGCACCGTCACCCGGTCGCGCAGGCCGTTGAGCAGCAGGGTCTGCTGGGTCTCGGCGAGCCCGAGCTCCCACGGCGTGCCGGCGTGCTTGAGCGAGTTCATCGGCGCGGCGCCGGTGCCGCCGTCGTGACCGGAGATCAGGATGACGTCCGCGTGCGCCTTCGCCACCCCGGAGGCGACGGTGCCGACACCGATCTCGGAGACCAGCTTGACGTGGATCCGGGCGGCGCGGTTGGCGTTCTTCAGGTCGAAGATGAGCTGCGCCAGGTCCTCGATCGAGTAGATGTCGTGGTGCGGCGGCGGCGAGATCAGGCCGACGCCGGGCGTGGAGTGGCGGGTGCGGGCGATCCACGGCCACACCTTGTTGCCCGGCAACTGGCCGCCTTCGCCGGGCTTGGCGCCCTGCGCCATCTTGATCTGGATGTCGGAGGCGTTGACCAGGTACTCGCTGGTGACGCCGAACCGGCCGCTGGCGACCTGCTTGACCGCGCTGCGCCGCAGCGGGTCGTACAGCCGGTCGACGTCCTCACCGCCCTCGCCGGTGTTGGAGCGGGCGCCGAGCCGGTTCATCGCGATCGCCAGGTCGGTGTGCGACTCGGCCGAGATCGCGCCGTAGCTGATCGCCCCGGTGTGGAACCGCTTGACGATCTCCTCGACCGGCTCCACCTCGTCGATCGGCACGGGCGGCCGCTGCCCCGTGCGGAACTTGAACAGGCCCCGCAGCGACGCGCTGTCCGCGGCCAGCCCGTCGACCTTGCGGGTGTACTCCTTGAAGATCTCGTACTGCCGGGACCGGGCAGCGTGCTGCAGCAGGAACACCGTCTCCGGATTGAACAGGTGGACCTCGCCCTCCCGGCGCCACTGGTACTCGCCGCCCATGTCCAGGCGGCGGTGCGCCCGCTCGGCCGGGTTCGCCGGCCACGCCTTGGCGTGCCGCTCGGCGACCTCGCGGGCGATCTGCTCCAGCCCGGCCCCGCCGATGCGGCTGTCGGTGCCGGCGAAGTACCGCTGCACCAGCCGCTGGTCCAGGCCGACCGCCTCGAAGACCTGAGCCCCCGTGTACGACGCGACTGTCGAGATGCCCATCTTCGACATGATCTTCAGGACGCCCTTGCCGAGCGCCTTGGCGTAGTTGCGGACCGCCGCCGCGCCCTCGACCCCGGTGAGCCGGCCGATGGCGACCATGTCCTCGATCGACTCGAACGCCAGGTACGGGTTGATCGCCGACGCGCCGTACCCGAGCAGCAGCGCGACGTGGTGCACCTCGCGGCAGTCGCCGGCCTCGGTGATCAGCGACACCTGGGCGCGGGTGTTCTCGCGCACCAGGTGCTGGTGCACCGCGGCGGTGAGCAGCAGCGACGGGATCGGGGCCAGGTCGGCGGTGGAGTCGCGGTCGGAGAGCACGAAGATCCGCACGCCGTCCTCGATCGCCTCGGAGACGTGTCGGCAGATCTCGACCAGCCGCGCCTTCATGCCCTTCGCGCCGTCCCGCACCCGGTACAGGCCCGAGACCCGCACGGCCTTGAAGCCCGGCTTGTCGCCGTCGTCGTCGATGTGCAGGACCTTCGCCAGCTCGTCGTTGTCGATCACCGGGTACGGCAGGATGATCCGCCGGCAGCTCGCCGGCCCCGGGGCGAGGAGGTTCTGCTCAGGGCCGATGGTGTTGGCGACGCTGGTGACCAGCTCTTCCCGGATCGCGTCCAGCGGCGGGTTGGTCACCTGGGCGAAGATCTGCGTGAAGTAGTCGTACAGCAGCCGGGGGCGCTTGGACATCACCGCCACCGGGGTGTCGGTGCCCATCGACCCGATCGGCTCGGCGCCGTCGCGCGCCATCGGGCCGATCAGCAGCTTCAGCTCCTCCTCGGTGTAGCCGAAGGTCTGCTGCCGGCGCAGCACCGAGTCGTGGGTGTAAACGACGTGCTCCCGCTCGGGCAACCCGGACAGGCGCATCAGGCCCGCGTGCAGCCAGTCGGCGTACGGCTGGTCGTGGCTGAGCTGGGCCTTGATCTCGTCGTCGTCGACGATCTTTCCGGCGGCGGTGTCGACCAGGAACATCCGGCCCGGCTGCAGCCGACCCTTGGCGACGACCTGGCCGGGGTCGACGTCGAGCACGCCCGCCTCGCTGGCCAGCACCACCACGTCGTCGGCGGTGCGCCACCAGCGCGCCGGCCGCAGCCCGTTGCGGTCCAGCACGCCGCCGATCACCGTGCCGTCGGTGAAGGCGACGCAGGCCGGCCCGTCCCAGGGCTCCATGAGGCAGGCGTGGAACTGGTAGAAGGCGCGGCGCGCGGGCTCCATCTCCTCGTCGTTCTCCCACGCCTCCGGGATCATCATCAGCACCGCGTGCGGCAGGCTGCGCCCGCTCAGGTGCAGCAACTCCAGGACCTCGTCGAAGCTGGCGGAGTCCGACGCCGACGGCGTGCACACCGGGTACAGCCGGCTCAGGCCGCCGGGGATCAGGTCGCTGTCGAGCAGCGCCTGGCGGGCGGCCATCCAGTTGCGGTTGCCGCGGATGGTGTTGATCTCACCGTTGTGGGCGACCATCCGGTACGGGTGCGCCAGCGGCCAGGACGGGAACGTGTTGGTGGAGAACCGGCTGTGCACCAGCGCGATCGCGCTGGCGAAGCGGGAGTCGCGCAGGTCCGGGTAGAAGGTCCCGAGCTGATCCGGCGTGAGCATGCCCTTGTAGATCATGGTGCGCGACGACAGCGACGGCAGGTACGTGGCGATGCCGCGGTCGGCCGTCTCCCGCTCGACCAGCTTGCGCACGCAGAACGCGACCCGGTCGAGGTCAATGCCCGACCTTCCGCCGGCGGCGAGGAACACCTGCCGGATCCGCGGCATCACCGCGCGCGCCGTGGCGCCCAGGTCGGACGGGTCGACCGGGACGTCGCGCCAACCGAGCAGCCTCGCTCCTTCGGCGGTCGCGCGCTTCTCGATGATCTGGCCGGCCCAGGTGGCGTCGCCCTCGTCGGCCGGCAGGAAGACCAACCCGGTGGCGTAGTGCCCGG